>QIMA01000266.1 GCA_003233535.1 Rhodanobacteraceae bacterium | reverse complement strand
TGGTTCCGGGAAGGAAGGCGGCGGCGAGCATTCTGTTCTGTCGCGAGCGTGATCCGCGGCGCGAACAGTGGGATGGCCCGCGCTTGGGTCTGGAAGATGCCCCGGCTACGCTCGGCTTGGACGACGCGTTCCCGATCGAAGACATCGACGACATCCTTCCTGGTCTACTGGAAGACCGCGAGCGCATCTATTATCCGTTCGGCCGCGATTCCGAGTTTGATCTGCGCGTGATGAGCTGGATCAATCGCACGCGCGCGCAGGTCCGGGGGCGAGCCGAAGCGCCGCAAGCGCTGACTGCGCTCGGCCACATCCTGCACGAACTGCGGTTGTTCAAATCCCGAGCCGAGCTGCGCCTGATGACCAAGGCTGCCGACATTTCCGTAGCCGCGCATCAGCGAGTACTGGAGACCTGCAAGCCGGGTAGCGCCGAATTCGAGATTGAAGCGGAGGTCATGCACATCTTCCGCAAGCACCGCTCCGTGCCGGCATACGAACCTATTGTTGGTGGTGGTAAGAACGCTTGCGTGCTGCACTACCGCGCGAACGCAGATACGTTGGTCGACGGCGATCTGCTGCTGGTCGACGCCGGTGCCGAGTACGAGGGCTACGCCGCTGACATTACGCGCACGGTTCCGGTCAACGGCCGCTTCAGCAAGCCACAGCGCGCGATCTATGACTTGGTGCTCGCGGCCCAGCAAGCGGCGATTGCTGAAGTGCGCCCGGGCCGGCACTGGGAGCGCCCGCACCAAGCAGCTGTGCGCACGATCAGTGCCGGACTGATCAAGCTGGGCCTGCTCAAGGGCGAACTGGAGCAGGTCATCAAGGACGGTGATTACCAGCGCTTCTTCATGCACAAGACCGGTCATTGGTTAGGTCTAGATGTGCATGACGTCGGCGATTATCGGGTTGGCGGCGAGCCGCGGTTATTCGAACCAGGGATGGTGCTCACCGTTGAGCCGGGGATCTACATATCGCCGAGCGAAACGTCCGTAACTAAACGCTGGCGCGGTATCGGCGTGCGCATCGAAGACGACGTGGTCGTGACCAAGGACGGTAATCGCGTTCTGACCGACGCTGCACCCAGGGACCCAGACGAGATTGAGCGCCTGATGAGCGCTGCGCAGCCGGTCAAGGCGAAGCGGCCGGCGAAACGCGCTCGCGCTTAGCCTTTATCTGCGAATTTGCCTCCTGGGTATCGGACCATACAAGTTGAGCGGCAACCTTGAGGTTGGCTTTGTTTAGCCGTAAACGAGCCGAGTCGGAATGGCCATTCGTCCGCTATCGCTACTCGCCGCCGGCGCCAAGGGCCGTTTCGCTGTCGGTCGTTGATTCTGGCATCTTGCCCAGCATCGTGCCTTCAATTAGCGGATCCAGTTCTGGATGCTCGTCGAATTTAAAAGGCACACTGGTCAAGCGCATGCCAGTATTGCGCTGCACGACGAAGTGCAGATGCGGGCCGGTGGAGAAGCCGGTGTTGCCAGAACGCGCGATTTGCTGGCCTGCGCGGACCTTGTCGCCGACCTCAACCTCGATCGTTTCTAATTCCAGGTGGGCGTAAACCGCCATGGTTCCGTCTGCGTGCAGTATGCGCACGTGATTAGCGCGATCTCCCCACTGTCCGATATCCGTACCGGCGCCGAAAAAATCGTCTTCGACTAGCATCACCGTGCCGCTGCGGCTGGCCAGCACCGGGGTGCCTTCATCCATCGCGATATCGATGGCAAAGTAGGACTGTTCGTGGCTGTGGCTGAAGGGCCCACCGAATCCCTGCATCAACGGATGCTGCTCACCTAGTCGGAATGGCAAGCGGTAGCGTGCATTCGGATCCGGTTTGGCGTTCGGGTCGCCAAGCATCCAGCGAAACTGGAAGTTGAAGCTCCAAGAACGCGTCGGGTCCTCCGGGATGACCTTGAGGATGGGCTGGCTGCTCAGGCCCGGCACCACAGCCCGAGCCGGTAGCGCAGGGGCCGACAAGACGTTGCTGGCCACGTTAAAGTACATCTCCACCTCAACCGGCCCGGCCATTTGGTTGACCAGCAGATAGCGTTTGTCTTCCGCCGTCCCGTCCTCCAACGCCTCTATCCACTTCTTCGGATCAGCCTTGGCTAAACGCGAATGCACCGGCTGGTCGGTGTCCGGCGGTTTGTCGGTGAAGTGCCGGATGCCTTGCTCGTCGCGGTAGCTGTATACACGCTTGGCGGCGAGATCGCCGGTCACCAGCACGCACAGCGCGACCAGCAGTAATGCTGGTCGCAGCTGGGCTTTTCGCGCTGGAGCTGAGCCGTCGATTGTCCGTCCTCGAGCCGAGTTAGAACGCGTTGAGACCGGTCACTTCGCGGCCGATGACCAGTTCGTGCACGGTTTCGGTGCCTTCATAGGTGATCACGCTCTCCAGGTTCAGCTGGTGGCGAATCGGGCAGTATTCGGTGGTAATGCCGGCGCCGCCGAGCAAATCACGGGCGTCGCGAGCAATGTCGATGGCCATGCGGCAGTTGTTCCACTTGGCCAAGCTGACCTGCGACGGCTGCATCTTGCCTGCGTCTTTAAGCCGACCTAGCTGCATCGACAGAAGCTGCGCGGTGGTAATACGCCGCGCCATATCGGCCAAACGGCGCTGTACCGTCTGCGTGGCGGCAAGCGGTTTGCCGAACATCATGCGCGTCTTGGTGTTTTCCAACACCTCGGTGTAGCAGGCAATGGCCGCACCAATCGGTCCCCAGGTGATGCCGTAGCGGGCTTGAGTGAGACAAGACAGCGGGCCTTTGAGCCCCTTCACATTGGGCAAACGGTTGGCGTCAGGCACACGCACGTTGTCAAAATACAGTTCGCTGGTGACCGAGGCGCGCAGGCTCATCTTGCGATGAATGTCCTTGGTCACGAAGCCTTGCATGCCGCGCTCGACCAGGAAGCCCTGGATGCCGTCTTCGGTCTGAGCCCAAACGATCGCCACGTGGGCTAGGCCGCCGTTGGTGATCCACATTTTCGAGCCGTTGATCAGCCAGTCGTCGCCGTCACGCTTGGCGTGGGTCTTCATTGAGCCCGGATCAGAGCCACCGTGAGGTTCGGTCAGGCCGAAACAGCCGATGATTTCGCCGCGGGCCATGCCCGGCAGGAAACGCTGGCGCTGTTGTTCGTTGCCGAAGGCGTAGATCGGGTACATGCACAGGCTGGACTGCACCGAGACGAAGCTGCGAATACCGGAGTCGCCGCGTTCAAGTTCCTGGCAGATCAAACCGTAGCTGACCGCGTTAAGGCCGGCGCAGCCGTATTCGGTCGGCAGCGATGAGCCGAACAATCCGAGCTCAGCGATTTCTGGGACCAATTCGGCAGGGAAACGGGCTTCGTCGAAGCAGGATCCGATAATCGGCAGCACGCGCTCGTCAGTGAAGCGGGCGACGCTGTCTTGCACCATCCGCTCATCGTCGGTGAGCATTGAGCGGGTGTCGTATAAATCAGTCGGATCGAGCGCGATCTTGGTGCTCGCCTTGCTGCCTTCGGCCATGACCGTGTCCTGGAGGTTGAAATTAGCCAACTATTGTAGAACGCAGGGGTGTGGGCGTCACGACAAGGACGAACGGGCCGTAGCTGCGCGTTCAGGTTCGCTGGCTCGTGCGCATGGTCTGCGCTCGCGAGCATCGGTATGTCGTGTTCCGATCACGCGTACTTTGCGGCCACGAACAACCGAAAACGACTCAGTTGTTACGCTTAGCCTTCGCTCTGGCAACCGCGGCCGCCAGCGTGCTGCCGGCGTTGTTGAGCAGCAATTCGCGGCGTTTGGCGGCCAGCTTGTCCGTCCTTGCCTGCTCACGCCGTTGCTCGCGTGCCTGATGCGCCTCGTAGCGGGCACGAAATTCCGGCGTTTCTGGACGCTTGTGCGCAGGGGCGTCCAGCGTGTCCGGACGCGGGTCGTTGATTAACTCGATGCAGTCTACGGGGCACGGCGCGATACACAGCTCGCAGCAGGTGCAATCCTCGGCGATCACCGTATGCATGCGCTTGCCAGCACCGATGATGGCGTCTACCGGGCAGGCCAGGATGCACTTGATACAGCCGATGCAAACGGACTCGTCGATCAGCGCAATCCGCCGCGGCGCTTCCACACCGCACTCTGGATCTAGCGTCAATTC
>QIMA01000574.1 GCA_003233535.1 Rhodanobacteraceae bacterium | reverse complement strand
CGGTGTAGTGGTTCATACACCCGACTGAGAAAAAATCACTGGGCGATCAAGGGCCTAGCGAGGGCGCGTGAAGTTTATGAAATCCCGGGCTAGCAGGCCGCCGTCTGGCGACGCCGCCGCCTACCTATATCACCGCTATCAGGGCAAGGCATCGCGTCAGGTCCTCGAAAGGACCATTGCCTTGAACTTAGCTAACCTGAACCGCGATTGGTTCGGCAACATTCGTGGTGACGTGCTGGCCGGACTGGTCGTGGCCTTGGCGCTAATCCCCGAAGCCATCGCTTTCTCCATCATCGCCGGCGTCGACCCGAAAGTTGGGCTCTATGCATCGTTTTGTATCGCGGTGGTGATCGCGTTCACCGGCGGCCGTCCCGGCATGATCTCCGCAGCTACCGGCGCAATGGCATTGCTGATGGTGGACTTGGTCGCCGACCACGGTCTGCAATACCTGCTGGCGGCAACGCTGCTAACTGGGTTGCTGCAGATACTCGCCGGCGTGATGCGCCTGGGTTCGTTGATGCGCTTCGTCTCGCGTTCAGTGATCACCGGCTTCGTCAACGCACTGGCCATCTTGATCTTCATGGCCCAGTTGCCGGAGCTGATCAACGTGCCGTGGACGGTCTATGTGATGACCGCCGCCGGACTAGGGATCATCTATTTGCTTCCGCTACTCACCCGCGCCATACCCTCGCCGCTGGTCGCAATCGTTATCCTGACTGCCGTGGCTGTCGTGCTAAACATGGATATTCGCACGGTTGGCGACATGGGTGAGCTGCCGGCTACGCTGCCCAGTTTCTTCTTCCCAGACGTGCCGCTGAACTGGCAAACGCTGCAAATTATTCTGCCGGTGTCGGCCACGTTGGCGGTGGTGGGCCTGCTCGAATCGCTGCTCACCGCGCAGATCGTTGACGACCTGACCGACACCAACAGCGATAAGAACCGAGAAGCCGCCGGTCAAGGCGTGGCCAATATCGTCTCCGGCCTGTTCGGCGGCATGGCTGGCTGCGCAATGATCGGCCAGTCCGTAATCAACGTGAAATCCGGCGGTCGTGGGCGCTTGTCAGCGCTGGTGGCCGGATCGGTGCTGCTGCTGATGGTCGTATTCGCCGGCCCCTTGGTAGAGCAAATTCCGATGGCAGCGCTGGTCGCGGTAATGATCATGGTCTCCATCGGCACATTCAGCTGGAGCTCGTTCATCAATCTACGTCGCCACCCAAGCAGTTCCAGCGTGGTCATGCTCGGCACGGTCATAGTCACCGTATTTAGCCATGACCTGGCCAAGGGTGTGCTCACCGGCGTGCTGCTCTCTGCGTTGTTCTTTGCTCGCAAAGTGGGGCGTGTGTTGCATATCGGTTCCGAGTTGATTGAGGCCGAACAGGTGCGCAGCTACACGGTGACCGGGCAGGTGTTTTTCGCCTCGGCTGATGCCTTCGCCGCCGGCTTTGACTTCCGCGAAGTAATCGCCAAAGTGCAAATTGACGTTAGCAACGCGCATTTTTGGGATCTGAGCGCAGTCGGCGCCCTGGACAAAGTGGTGTTGAAGTTTCGCCGCGAAGGCACATCGGTGGTGATCATCGGTATGAACGAGGCCAGCGCCACCATCGTCGACCAACTGACGGTGCATGACAAAGACGCCGCAGTTCGGTTAATGGCCGATCGCTGATACCGTCTACGTGTGCGGTGTCCCAGCAGTAAGTTGAGTAGTGTTTCCGATGGACCTAGCCCAGATACCACACTAGTCGTGCGCTGACCCGAAGGACCCGACAATCGCTATGAGTTCAGTTTTGATCCACGAAAATGGCCAGGTACTGGCCGCTGTCGACGCCTCGATATATGCGCGTAGCGTCGCCGAACTGGCCGCCTGGGCCGCCTCGCGCGTGTCCGCCGAACTGCTACTGCTGCGCACCCTAGAACGAGCCAGCACGCCCGATGCCACCGATCTCAGCGGCAGTCTGTCGCTCGACGGCAAAGAAGAGCTGCTGGCCAAACTAGCCACGCTCGACGAACAGCGCGGCAAGCTGGCACAAGAGCACGGCCGCATCCTGCTGCAGGAACTGCAGGCGCATTTGCAAGAAAAATACGGCGTGCAGGCACAAACCCGACAGCGCCACGGCTCATTAGTCGATTCGCTGCTCGAACTGGAACCGCAGGTGCGCTTGTTCGTGATTGGCAAGCGCGGCGAGCACGCCGATTTCGCCAAGGGACACCTCGGTGGCAATCTGGAGCGGGCGATGCGCACGGTGCATCGGCCGGTGCTGGTTGCCTCGCGCGCCTTCCGACCGATAGAGCGCTTCATGATCGCTTACGACGGCAGCCCCACTACGCGCAAATGCATCGAGATGGTCTGTGCCAGTCCGCTGCTCAAGGGTAACAGCTGCACCGTCGTGCATGTCGGTGAACCCAGCGCGCAGACCGAGCAAAAGCTGAGCTGGGCGGAGCAGCAACTGCGTGCCGCCGGCTTCGAACCGACCACCAAGATCATCCCCGGTACCGCCGAAACGGTTCTTGCAGAGCGGGTCAAAGTTGAGCAGATCGATCTGCTGGTGATGGGTGCCTACGGTCACTCAAAAATCCGCAACATGATCGTCGGCAGCACCACCACCCAAGTACTGCGCAGCTGTAAGATTCCGGTGCTGCTGTTGCGCTAGCGCGGACAGCGAGCACAACTCGCGGGCCATTCATGCGCTCATGAGCACCGCAGATGCTAGGATCGCGCGCTTTGATGCTGTCTTTGGAGGCGCACGCGTTGACCGCGACCGATAACGATCTGGATGCCTTGGTCGAAGAGATTCGAGCGCTTGATGCGCTTGGTGCCCGCGATCGCCTGGAGTCTTCCGAAGACGACCTGATTGCCCAGGTGCTAGTGCTCCTAGGACCCGGTCACGCGCTGCCGATCTTAGAGCGCTTCGAACCCGAGCGGCGCGCACATATTGCCGCCGAAACTGCCGCTGGGCAGGGTGAAGAGTGGATCCAGTGCGGCACCTTCCCGGAACACTCGGCCGGCCGGTTAATGGAGCGCGCACCAGCAGTATTTCGACCGGACACCGTCATTCGCGACGCCATCCGCGTGCTGCGGCATGCGGTAAGACAACGGCTGATTACCTACGTTTTCGTGACCGAAGCTAGCGGTCATCTCGTGGGCGTGGTGACGTTTCGCGAACTGCTTTTTGCCGAGCCTGAAACCACGTTGGCCGAAGTGATGGTCAAGGATCCGTTTTTTCTAAGTCCGGAAATCGATCTGACTGAAGCGATGAAGCTAGTCGTCACGCGCCACTTCCCGGCCTACCCGGTCTGTGACGACCAGGGCCGGTTGCTGGGCATGGTTCGCGGGCAAGTGCTGTTCGAACAGCAGGCGTTTGAGATTAGCGCGCAGGCAGGTTCCATGGTCGGCGTGGAGAAAGAGGAGCGACTGGCCACGCCGTGGCAGCGCGCTTTTCGCTTCCGCCACCCGTGGCTGCAGCTGAATCTGTTCACCGCATTTATTGCCGCCGCCGTAGTCGCTACATTCCAGGATGCGATCGACCGCATGGTGCTGCTCGCCGTGTTCCTACCGGTGCTTTCCGGCCAGTGCAGCAACACCGGCTGTCAGGCACTTGCGGTGACCTTGCGCGGTCTCACTTTGGGCGAATTACGCAAAGGCCGCGAAGCGGCTCTGGTCGGCAAAGAAGCGCTGCTGGGCTTGGTCAATGGCACGCTGGTCGGAGTGCTCTCCGCGTCCATCATGTACGGCTTGGCGTACATGCAGGGCCAGGAGCACGCGACCACGTTGGCCTTGATCACCTTCATCGCCATGACCGGCAGCTGCGTGATCTCCGGGGCCGCCGGCGCCTTCGTCCCGCTCATGCTACGCCGGATCGGCACCGATCCCGCCACCGCCTCCAGCATCTTCCTCACAACGGCAACTGACGTGGTTAGCATGGGGCTGTTTTTGGGGTTGGCGCACGTGATGATTCAGTAGCTGAGGAAAAATCGCTGGGCGATCAAGGGCCTGCGCGATCATCGCGCGAGTTCATGAAACATCCGGGTTAGAGGGATGCTCAGGTCGATGTTCGGACAATCAGCTTTCATTGGGGGTGGTCGGCGACACTGCGCACCATTGCCGATGTTGTGGAGGTGTTCGATGTGGCTTT
>QIMA01000297.1 GCA_003233535.1 Rhodanobacteraceae bacterium | reverse complement strand
CAGGTGCGTGTGTCGACCTGCTTGGTGCCGTGCCAGTCACCCAGCGCGAGGTAGTCGAGCCGTGCGGTGACGGCGCGATCAGCCGCAATGGGATTGGCCGAATCGATACCCTCATGCAGGATGCCGGTGACGCTGCCGTGCGCGAGCCCGACGCGAATCAGGCCGGGAGACGTTTGCACCGTATCAAAAAGTTCGGTCGTGTCGTTATGCGTCTGACGCTGCGTGAGTGGTGCGGCGATGACCGCCAGACCCAGTTCGGGATACTCGAAAGCCTTGGGTGTCAGCGCGACCGTGACATTCGGCGGCAACACGTCCAGCCGCATCAGCCGGCTCCAGACACTGACCGCAAGCGCGGCATCATGATTGCCCGGCAGCAATACCCAGCGACCGGCAAAGCCACTCATGGCATTAACGACACGGCGCAACGAATGATCGGACAACGCCTGCTTGTCGAACACGTCGCCTGCCACCAGCACGGCACTAACACATTCGGCTGTCGCCAACTCGGCGATCGAAGCAACGACATCAAAGCGCCTTGCGACCATCGCCGCCGCCGGGTTATGGCCGTCGACATCCCGTTCGAATCCAAAAACGCGGCCGATCTGCCAATCGGCGGTGTGCAGGAATTTCATTGCTCCGTTCCCCAACGTTGTGGCGGCTAACTCGCCTTGAGTCCTATCAGCGGCTGGCTATTTCGCGATCGCGCTCGGCAATTCGTTGCTCCAGGCCACCGACCCTTGATACCGGCGTCGCAACGGCCGCCGCAATCGCGGCATCCGTTGCCCACAGCTCGACTTCGGCTTTCGCCCGCGAGATTCCGGTGTAGAGCAACTGCCGCGAAAGAATGCGGTTGTCGGCATCGGCAGGCAACAGCACGGCGGCGTGCCGGTACTCGGAACCTTGGCTCTTGTGGATGGTGATCGCGAAGGCGGCTTCGTGCGCTGGCAGGGAGTTCGGCGCGAAGCTGCGCAGGGCGATGTCGGCGGATGCGCCCTCGCCTTGTGCTGCTTGGAACCACACGCGCAGATGACCGTTGCTGTCGGCGAGACACAGGCCGATGTCCCCGTTAAACAGACCGACACCGTAATCATTGCGGGTGATGATGATGGCACGGCCCGGATACCACTCGGCGTAGGCGGCGACAGCCCAGGCTTTGCGCAACGAACGCTCGAGCATACCGTTGATGGCACACGCGCCAAACTCGGTTTCCCGCAGCGCGCAAAGCAACTGACGTTGGCCGAGTGCAGCGAGTGCGGCGCGCACCATGTAGCCACGTGTCGCGCCGATTTCTACCGCTGCATGCTGCAAATCGCCGGGTGAGGCGGGCGGCTCCGCTGCAGTGTGTAGCGGACCGGTGGATGGTGGCTCGGGCAGTGTCGGCCGCAGGTTGTTTGTCGCCGCCAGTTGCTTCGCCCAGCGACCGAGTTGTTGCTTGAGTTGCTTGGCATCGTCGATCGTACGGTGCACGGCATTGTCGCCTGCAGCACCAATCGCGTCGGTGAGTGCGCTGGGATCGCCGGCGCGCACGGCTTCGTTGATCGCGACTAGATACTTCTCGGCACGGAAGCTGTGTTTGAGCCGCACCAGATCGCTGGCGGACTCCGATTCCATTGCGGTGACCAGATCCATCATCACCGACCCAGTGGCGACCGAGGTGAGCTGATCGGCGTCGCCGACCAGGACCAGCGTGGCGTCGGGCCGCACCGCGGCGAGCAATGCGTGCAGCATTGCCAGATCGACCATAGAGGCTTCGTCAACAACGACAACATCGGCGGCGATTGGGTCGCGCGCGCTGCGCCGGAACGCGTTGCGCCATGGCTGGAAGCCGAGCAAACGATGCAGGGTGAGCGCATCGGTATCCGGAATCGTGTCGAGCAGCGCGTGCCAGTCCTGCGGCAGTGGCGCACTCGAATGGCTGCGTAGATCGACCTTGCCCTGGCGCACAGACTGCACCAGGCGTTGCGCGGCCTTGCCGGTCGGCGCGGCGATTTGGATCGTCAGTGGCTTGGTTGCCCGACGCTGCAGCATCAGCAGCATGCGCAGCACCGTGGTGGTCTTGCCGGTGCCTGGGCCGCCGGTGAGGACGAATAGTTTTCGTCCGACTGCGCTGCGCACGGCCTCACGCTGCGGGCCCTCTTCCGTGCGACGCCCGCCATGGAACAAGGTGTCGAGGTCTGCTTCCATCCTGGCCGCTTCGGCGGCGGAGATGTCTGCACCCAACCGGGAAGTACGGCGCGCACGGATCAGCGCGGCGGCGTCACGCTCGTGCGCGTAGTTGCGCCACAGATAGAAGCGACTGGCCGCGTCGAGAACGAAAGGAGTGGTCTGCGCACTGTCTACGGTCGCCACCATTGCTTGCTGGCGAAGTTCCGCGATGTCTGCAGCGGTCAGCGGCGACAGGCCGGAACGACTGTCCACATCGGTCAGCGGCAGCGCCGTGTCGCCTTGACCATCGGCGAGGCTGGCCCAAGCGGCGGTAGCGGCCAGCTTTTCGCTGCCGCCATGGGTTCGCACCCAGCGGTACAACGCACGGTCGATCGGTCGCCACCACTGAGCACCCAGCTCGCCGGGGTCACGTTTGAAGGCGTAGTTGCTCATGCGGCCGCCCTGGTTTCACTGGCGAATACCGCATCCACCGCATCAATCAATTTGTCCTCGAAGCGATGCGCCCAAATGCCGGCAGTTGGCGCGATTTCCAGCGCGATACCTGAGGCACGGACGAACAGATAGATTGTCTCACCCAGATGCTTGCTGCGTTGATATTGCGGCATGCGCTGGCGCAGGTAGCGGTCGATAGCGACCGTATAGAGCAGCGCCTGGAAGCGGTAGTTGGCATGATCCATTGTCAGCTCCAGACGGGCTGGCGCGTAGTTGGAGAGGTAGGCATAGTTGCGCGGGTCACCGCCGTCATCGAGTCGATTGCCCTTGTAGTCGAGCACGTGGAACCGACCGCCGTGCTCGAACACTAGGTCGATCTTGCCGTTCATCAGACCCCGCAGAGTGTGCATCGATGCGCCCGGAACGAAGTTACAGACTTCGCGCAGGCGGCGCAGCGAGACCTCATCGAGAACGAAGTTGAACTCCATCTCGGCGCGCAGTGCGTGCTCGGCAAGCGCACCGAGCGTCAGTGTCGGATCGCTTTCTGGCAGCAGCGGCGTGGCGAGCGTGGTTTGGACGCGATCGGCAAGATGCGACACCAGTTCGTCGATGGCAATGTCGCCCAGGCGTACGCCTTCATCAAGCACGCAACGCTGTATGAGCGCGTGCTGATCGGCCATCGGCCGGCCGATGGCCCGATGCTCGAATATCGCGTGCAGGGCGTTGCCGAAATCGGCACCGGCAATCGGAGCCAGCCATTGGAGCTGCGCATGCTCGGATTCTGCCGGGCTTTCCGCTGCGGTTGGAGTGGCCGCGCGGATACCCGGATCGAACGCTACATCGGGCGGATCCGCGCGCTCATCCTCAGCTTGGTTTTCGTCTGACGCCGCGCGCTCCTCCATCTGCGTGATCTTGCCGCCCTTAGCGAGGGCCGAGAAGCTGTATTTGAACTCGAAACGGGTTGTTTCCGGCTCGCTCAAGAGGTGTCGCTCCTGGGTTTCGTCGGTGTTGCCTAGCTGGTACTTCGCCTCCTGCCAAGGCCATGCGCCGCTGGACCAGAGTACGTGCTCCATCGTGTCTGGAGATTCCCCGGATATGACAAGCCTCTCGACCATGCTGTCGAGCGGGGCGCGGTTGGGGTCGGCACCGGGTTTGTCACTCTTCGCACTTGCGGGCCGCGAAGGCTTCAATGCATAAACGTGACAAGCGTAGCGCGCACGCGTGAGGGCTACATACAGGAGCCGAAAGCGCTCGTCCTGGCCTTCCTGCTGATAGCGCTGCTTTGCGGCATCGCCGAAACTCACCACGCGCCGCCCGAATGCCGCATCGTGCAGAACGGTGATCGTATCTTTGTTGCTGCGTTTGTGGGCCCACATCAGCGGCAGCAGCACGATCGGGAATTCCAGCCCCTTGCTCGAATGCAGCGTCATCAGCCGCACGCGTGCCGCATCGGACTCGATGCGCAGCTGCATTTCGTCGGCCGCATCTCCCGCTTGGTCGCCTTTGTCGTCGCGCTGGTCGGCCAGCCAGGCCAAC
>QIMA01000370.1 GCA_003233535.1 Rhodanobacteraceae bacterium | reverse complement strand
GTATGGGTCAGTGTCGGTCATGTCAATACTCTGCGATGTGGGTTAGTTGAAATTAGTGGTCAATGCGCGCGCTCAGTGCCGCCCGCTAGCCGCTCAGCGTCGGCGAACGTCAACGCAGTTTGGCGTACTCAAGGCTGCGCAGCGGATCACCGGTAATGGCGGGCCTGGCCCCAGCGCCGTCGCCATACTTGACGAATCGGGTAGCCATTGCGCGCAAGCTCGCGGTCCAGAAAAATCCGAAGCTTTTCGCGGGTCAGCTTGTAGCGCTCTTCGGGCAGGTCGCGTAAGCGCAGCGCAGCATTCACCACCGCCCATCCACGGAACTCAGGCGGCAAGCGCCGGCCAAAGTAGGACTTCAGGTAACTCCGCGATAGCAATCGCGAGTACAACCCGATCAGCGGCGAGGCAAAAACCGCGTTGAAGTGCAACAAAACCCAAGTGCGGGCGACGTCGCCTAAAGCGGAGCCGAGCCCCACATCAGTCCAGTCGATGATGGTGCGCTTGTTCGGTGCAACGATCGTGTTGCTCCAACTGAAGTCGCCGTGGCACAGCGCATCGTCATCTGGAAGACCTTGAAGCACTTCCAACACACCAGCCTTGTGGGTCTTCGGAATCTCTATGCACTGCACAATTTGCCGCTGAATTCGCTCGCGCTGGCTTGGCAAGCCAGCGACCCCATGGTACTGGTGAATGCTGCGGTGATTGCTAGCCAACCCTGCCAAGATGCGGCGGTAGGCTGCAGGTTTGGCCAGCAACAACTGTTTCGGAGTTGCACCACTTGCACGTTCGCTGATGGTCGCTAGGCGACCATCGCCGGCATGCCTGACAATCCGTTCGCTGGACCAAGGTACCGGTAAGCCCGTGCTGTAAACGCGTTGCGAAACTCTCACTTGTCGGGCCACTTCGCGAGCTGTCGAACTTAGCGCATGGAATTTGACTACCAAGTCGTTGCCGATTTCGTAGACCGTACTGCGTGGGGATCGGCCAACGAGCCGGCCGAAGTCCGAATCGCTCAACTTCTCCGGCAGACCGCTGGCCTGCATGGCAAGTTCTTCGGCCCGGCGTGTTGCCGCGGCCGCGTCGGTTAATGTTCCGTCCATCAACTAAGATTCGCCGACACGGCCATTACAGCGCCGGAGCTGCGCCAGTCACTGACCAACTCTTCGAGCAACGGTGCCTGGAGTAAATCGTAGTGACCGCCCTCGTACACGTCGATCTCGACGCCGGCGGCAGCCAACCCTCCCCAACATCCAAGCGGGCTCCGCCCAGGCTTGGCAATTGACTCCGCACCCATGCGCAGATTCACCCGTCCGGCATACGCTTGCGGCCGGTACTTGGACCAAGCCGAGAGATTCATCCGATAGATATCGAACATTCGATCGAACTCCTCTCTAGACACCGATTCTGGAATTGCTCCCAGCGATCGCAACGCGGCAAGTGTCTGCGCACGAGGCTCGCTTTCCTCGCCCAGATCGGCGTTCAGCAGCCAGTTGGAATCGACTTCACTGCCGGTTGAAAGCACCACATCGCGCATCAACGCGTCCAAAACAGCAGTCTCGTTAGCCGGTGCGTGATCAACACTCTGCTCGAATGGGAAGGCATCTATGAGCGTAACTACGCCTACCTGTCGGCCCATCGTTTCCAACTGGCGGGCGACCTCAAACGCGATCACGCCACCAAGGGACCAGCCGCCAAGATCAAGACGACCTTGCGGACAGGTTTCACTGACAGCGTCTACCACGCTGCTGGCGATCTCCTCCAGGCCAACTTCACAGACGCCGGGACGCTGCGTTTCAACGCCGTAGACTGTTGCTGGCCCTTGCAAAGCCCTGGCCAACTCTCGATAGCAGTTAACCGACCCGCCGACCGGGCCAATCATGAACAGCGGCGCACCCTCGCCGTTCGCTGTGGCGAGCAGTTCGACTCCATGTGCAACAGATCCCTTCCGCGATTGCGATACTAAGCGACGCATCTGGCCAACGGTGTCACCGACCATGCGGCTCAGCCAACGCTTAGATTTCGCCGGCGGCCTAATGATCGAAAGAGATTTGGATGCGGATCCAAGTTGAGCGCGTATGCTGCTGCCGATGGCGCCGATCGAGGCTCCCTCGAATATATCAGCGAGATCTATTTCTACCCCCAAACGCTCTTCAATCTTTTTACGCAGCGTTAGTGCGTTCAGCGAATGCCCGCCATAGCGGAAGAAGTCGTGGTTCACGCTAGCTGGCCGATAGTAAAGCACCGACTCCCAGATCTCGGCCAGTACCGCTTCGAGTTCGTCACGTGGTGCAACGAACACAGATTCCTCGACGACCGCGCTAGGCGCTAGGCTAATCAACAGTCGCGAATCGATCTTCCCGTTGGCGGTGAGCGGGAACTCATCGATGATCTGCACGACTGCCGGCACCATGTACTCGGGTAGGCGCTTGCGCAGCTCAGCCTGCAGCGTATCCGCGCTGTGTTCGCTGTCGGAAACGCTCACAAAGCCGAGCAAACGAGACTGCTCGGCTTGCCCATCGGCAACAACCACAACCTGTGTGACGCCGGCTAGGTCGGTCAGTGTCGCTTCAATCTCGCTAGGCTCGATCCGATAGCCGCGCACTTTCACCTGCGCATCCATCCGACCCAAGAACTCCAGCTGACCGTCGGCCAGTTGGCGAGCACGGTCGCCACTGCGGTACATCCGCGCCGTACCGCCGATTAAGGGGTCAGCGACGAAGCGCTCTGCAGTCAACTCGGGCTGGCCGCGATAGCCGCGGCCAACGCCTTGACCGCCGATATAAAGCTCGCCAACCACACCGACCGGGACTGGACGCCGCTGGGCGTCGAGTACGTAGACGCTGACCCCGTCGATGGGGCGTCCGATCGGCGGCGTGCGGGTCAATGACGCCGGTACTTCCATCGAGGTCGCCGCAACCGTGGCTTCGGTCGGACCGTAGTTGTTGTAGAGGGCAAAAGGCAGCCCGGCCGGCGGACTACGGCGCAGCACATCGCCGCCGGTCAGCAGCGCCCGCAGAGCGACCTCTGGCCAGCGTTCCTGAATAACGGCTTCGGCCAGTGGGGTGGGCATGAAGCTCACCGTCACGCCGGTTTTGGCGAGCCAATTGATCAGTTCGGGTGGTGATACTCGGATAGCCTCGTCAACCACGTGCACGCTGGCGCCGCAGGTCAGCGGTGCCCACCATTCCAGCATGCAGGCGTCAAACGCCGGCCCCGCTAGCTGGGTACCCCGATCGTCTGCCTGCCAAGCGTAAGTGCGGTGCTGCCAGGCCACCAGATTGGCCAACGATGCGTGCGAGATTTCCACGCCCTTCGGCTCACCGGAGGAGCCCGAGGTGTAGACCACATAGGCTAGATCGTTGCCGCCGATCGAGCGCTCAGGCAGCGTTGCTGGCAAGTCTTCCAACTTAGCCTGATCCAAGTACAAGCGGTCCGCTCTCGCCTCGTCGAAGTGCTCAGCATCCGCACCGAGCGCGATAATCAGTTTAGCGTCAGCATCGTTGGCTATCCAGGCTACGCGCGTCTGCGGCCAGCTCAGATCCAAAGGCAGCCACGCTGCGCCGGCCTTCATCACGCCGAGCATGGCCACTGCCCAGTGCTGGCTGCGGGGCAAACCGATGGCTACGACATCGCCATGCTGCACGCCGCGTTCAATCAGCCCGCGGGCTAAACGATTGCTTGCCTCGTCGAGCTGCGCGTAGCTCAGCTGGGTCTCACCGTCAGTGACGGCCTGACGCTCGCCGTGCTCGACCGCACAACGCTGGAACTCGCTGCATACATCGCCGTGCAACTGCACAGGAACGTCACCCCAACTGTAGCTTTCTAACGCCTGCAATGCCTCTGTCTCAGTTAGCAGCGGCAGGCTCGGCAAAGAGCATTCGGGCGCGCCCAACAGTCCATCAAGAACGCGGCGGTAAATCTTGATCAGCCGCGCGATCGTGTCGGCATCGAAAAGCTCAGTGCTGTACTCAAATGCCCCATGCAGCTGGCCATCGTGTTGACTGAGCGACAGGCTCAGATCGAATTTCGCCGACTTCGATGGCGTAGGCAGCTGTTCCAGGGTCAGGTCTTCGAGTTGCAATGGTGAATGTTGCTCGTCCTGCAACACGAACATGACTCTGAACATGGGCGAGCGTTTCC
>QIMA01000019.1 GCA_003233535.1 Rhodanobacteraceae bacterium | reverse complement strand
GCACTTACTTAAGCTCATCATCTCTCGAGCTTTAGTGCCAAACGCTTGATTTTGCATAAGTAGCTGGCGACCGGGCAATCTGTAGGTCTCATCCAAACAAGCGGCCCTGGAGGTCGCCAAGCTGAACGAGTGCGGATGCCAGAAGCGGGTATTTCAGCATCTACGGACTACATTGGCATTTTGCGGCTGTTGCTCGAGAGTTTTCGCGGGAGTTTTGCGTGTCCCCCTGTCGTGCCCGCTTGTTGGGTGCAAATGAATGACTTTGGCGATCGGCCGAAAACCTATCGCGTGTTTGCCAGACCGGTGGCATATTCGGGCTGTCCCTCGCTGGAGTTCAACCATGCCCAATCTGCGACTGGTAATCGGCGCATTCGTCTTTCTGACATTCACTTCCGCGGCGCTGGCAGTCACCGAAGCGGAGGCGGTTGCGATGTGGAACGATCAAGATCAGGTCCGAGCACAGCAATTTTTTGAAGGCTTCGCCAAGGACACGGTGGACGTCAACGCGGCGTTGGCAGCCCTCGAGACCTTCAGTAGTGATCAACGGATGATGATGATCGGTCCGTTTGAGGTGGGCGGTGAAACCACATGGCCGATGTCTGGGGTGCTCAGCTATTTCATCGAAGACTCGAAACCCGAAAAAACCCAGCGGTTGATTGAGTTCGGTGAAGCAATGGCGCAGCGACCGGTGAGCGACATCGAGCGAGGCCATTGGCTGGCTTGGGTAAGCCGGACTCGCCTGCGGACGGCCAATAACCCTGGACTGGCCAGAGAAGCTGCAGTGCAAGCGCGCGCCTTGGGTACAGACCTGTGTGGCGGTAACTGCGGGCCGTTGGTTAACGCCTGGCTCAGTGGCGACGAAGTGGACGCCATCGCACACGATGGCACTGGCAAAGTCTTTGATCCGCGCCCTGGCGCCTGCGCCGAGCAGCCGGCGTCCCCCGAACTGGGGTCCGGCCCTGGCGAATTCAGCGACGCGTGGTTGCAACAAATGCTTGGCCGAATCGAGAACGCGGTCGCCACCGACATGCTGCAGTGGTGGAAGTCCAACGCCAGCGGTTGCGAACCGATTAGCAAATACGCACTGAGGACCCGCATTGACAGCGAGTTTCCGGCGATGCTCATCCAGTCCAGCTATGCCTCGGCGATGCAGGCTGCGAGCCTGTCTCAGCCGCCCACGCAAGTGAGCTTTCTCGGCTATACGCTGTCGCTCCCGCAACTCGAGTGCGATTTCGGCAAGGCACCAGACTGCAGCTCGACGCAGCCTTTGCGGTCGGATACGGCGCGCATCCTAATCAGCCAGTTGCGCGGTTTGTCAGACAGCTTGCGCCCCATCGGCATGTGTGGGCGAGGGTCAGAGGGCGAAGAAAAGCAGCGCCACGATGCGTTGAATGAGCGCTACCAGTCGCGGATTCAAGCGCTCGCAGAAGGTCCGGCGGGCGACGCAATCCAGGGCTTGGAGCTGCTGATGGTTGATGAAGAGTTTCAGCCACTCGGCGACGACCGAGCCTCCTACGAGGTGAGAGATTTGCTGGCAAAGTTAGCGGTGGCCGGCGAGTCTGCTCGAGCACTGAATCTTTGGCAGCGCGTAATACCGAGCTTGAACCAGCCATGGTCGGCACACGAAGAGCTCATGGCCAAGCTGTTGCTGCACCGTCAACGAGCGGATGAATCGGCGAAGATACTACGCAGTATGGCCGACAGCGGCGCCGATGCGGATGCGGCTCTGGCCTGGTTCCAGCTCAGGGCGGGTGTGGAAGGTGCGGATCTGTCGGCACCCGTGCAAGCCCCGGCGAGGCCCTGGAGCGCGGACCTCGGCGACGATGCTTATGCCGGGTTCGGAACTGATAGCGGCATCACGATCGACGACATAAGAATTGGTACCTTGGATTCGGCCCAGGCCCTGGATGCCCTACTACAGGCCAATTGGGTGGAGCTGATCGACACTCCCTGGCGGCAAGCGAACACGCTGACCACCGCCTTTCGCACCGCCTATCCCGGCGAGCGCTGGGTTGCAGAATTCGAACTTGCGCTGACCACCGTGAGCGACCAGCCGGAAAGGGGCTTCGTACTCGCCGGTCGCTGGTTGCCGCTGCCAGAGGAACTGTGCACCGATGAAGGCTGTAAGGCGGCCGAGAGCGATGGACTGCGCACGCTACTTGCGCGCCGTGGTCTGATGCCGGCTGCTAAATAGGACAGGGTTCGATCATGGCGTGTCGTGCACATGCGCGCGTGCGCCTTGATCATCTCGCGTCTTAGCCGAGCAAAAGTCCTACAAGACGCAGAGGAATATTCCTACAGACAGGCCTCTGGCTGGGCGGCAGCCTCGGTTGATGGCTACTGCGCGATCGCTCATCATTCAGCCCGGCGTCTTGGGGCACTACCACTGCGTGCAGCAGTTGTTCCTGTGCGGTGAGGATTGAGTGAGCGGCAAAAACTTTAATCACCGCCGACGCTGGATCGAGCAGCGCATCGTCGAGCTCGGGGATACTACGCCGTCGCCGTCCACAGCTACGCTGTGATGAGCAATCACTTCCGTTCAACGGGGTCGGATCTACTATCGAACCATTCGCGCTACCGCGTACGGCTAAAACCGCCGCACCAGCCCCAAAATCGCCTGCTCAGCGCCCTCAGCAAACCGCCTCACATCTACTTCAATCGCCTCCGCGCCCTGCACTCCTCTCCAAAACTCCACAGCCGCCTCTGCACCCCAACGCCAATATTCCGCCTGTCCTGCAGCAGGCACCGGCGGCGTGAACTCTCTCCGCATAACCTGCCCCTGCGAGTCTGGCCGCAGCAGCATCGGCAGCATGTCGTACACCGGCGCCACTGTCGCGGACAGTCCGTCGTTCAACATCAGCCCGAAGTTACCCAGATGCATATCAACATTCGCAATCAGCGCACCAAACCAGCTGACGCGGCGGATCACGCGGGCATCTTCTGCGCTTAACCACCGATCTCGTTCCAGTTGGTCAGCAAGTTGCCACCAAGCAGAATCCCCCTGGCCATAGAGCGCTGCATCTATTGAGGCTAGCGAGGCAAAGCCACGCCGACCCATCACGGGCGTGCGATCAAATCGCCTCGACTCTAGAAAGACTTGCCCGTCACTCTCAATCAGCTCCGTTTTGGCGACTGGAATGCCTCGGCTGGCCAAGGTATCGGAGGCCAGCGCCTCGCAGCGCAGCAGTGAGGCCCAGCGCCGCGCTCCAGCGGCATCTTCGTTGGCGCTGAATTTGACGATAGCGGCGTAGCGTTCGCCGTGGGCGTCGATGGTGGCGGTGAATTTGGGTTGTTCGCCTCCGGGTGATGAACCGGGTGGCTCGCCGCGCATCACCCGGTTGGCAAGCTTGGGGTACTTGATTGCACGCTTCTTGGCCTTGATCAGGTCGGGTGGATTGTCGATTTCTAGTAGAGCCGCCTCTAGCCCGGGTGTTTCATAAACTTCACGCGCCCTCGCTAGGCCCTTGATCGCCCAGCGGTTTTTCCTCAGTCGGGTGTATGAACCACTACACCGCTCCTTTGAGAAAACCACTGGGCAATCAATGTCCTGCGCGATCATCGCGCGAGTTCATGAAACATCCGGGCTAGTTAACAGAGCTTCCGCGGTTGATGAGTCCGAGCTTCTGGCCCTCAGCCCTAAAACCTAATGCGCCGCATCCCAATTCGCCCCACTCCCCGCTTCCACCAACAGCGGCACATCCAACTTCGCCGCAGCGCTCATCCGCTCAACAATCCCCTGCTGATACGCCTCCAACAGGTCATCGCGCACCTCAAACACCAGCTCATCGTGAACCTGCAGCAGCATCCGGATTTCGTCATCTTTGCCGTCCAGCCAGGCGTGCATCTCCAGCATCGCCATCTTAATGATGTCGGCTGCGGTGCCCTGCATGGGGGCGTTGATGGCGGCGCGTTCGGCGCCGGCGCGTAGGCCCCAGCGTGGTGAGTTGATTTGTTTCATGTACAAACGGCGGCCGAACAGGGTTTCGACGAAGCCTTGCTCGCGGGCGGCGAGTTTGGTTTGTTCCATGTAGCGGCGCACGCCGGGATAGCGGGCGAAGTAGGTTTCGATGTAGACGGCGGCTTCTTTGCGGCTGATGCCCAGGTTTTTGGCCAAGCCGTGGGCGCCCATGCCGTAGATCAGGCC
>QIMA01000144.1 GCA_003233535.1 Rhodanobacteraceae bacterium | reverse complement strand
GCCACGAACCCGTAAATCGCGTAGAAGCCGAAGAAGCCTTCCCAGGAGCGCTCGTAATGGCGGTGGTAGAACAGGTCGGCAAGGAACAGCAGGCCGCAGATCGCCACGAAGATCTTCACTATCTTCTTGACGTTGTCCAAATCATCCAGCCATCTCGGTTCTTCGGTCATCGCGGATCGGTCCTCATTGCGGCAGGATGGCATGGGCCAGCCGGTACAGCGGCTCGGCACAGAAGAACAGCACGATACAACCAAGTGCCGTGAACACCAGGGCGGCGACGCTGGGCCATGGCGCTTCCTTGATGCCGGTGAACGTTTCGCCGTTGGCCGGCTTGGAGAAGAATGCCCGGATCGGAATCGGCAACAGGTAGGCGACGTTGAGCAGCGAGCTGACCATCAGCACGCCGAGCAGCGCCAACTCGTCGGCCTGCAGCGTTCCCAGCGCGAGATACCATTTGCTCCACAGGCCGACCAAAGGCGGCAGACCGATGATGCTCAGACTGGCGACGAAGAAGGCGCCCATGGTGAACGGCATGGCCCGGCCGATGCCGCGCATGTCGCTGATGTTCTTCTTGTGCAACGCCACGTCTATGGCGCCGGCGCAGAAGAACAGGGTGATCTTGCCGAGGGCGTGCGTGGCGATATGCATAGCGGCGCCGATAACGGCTAGCGGACTTGCGAGCATGGCACCGAGCACGATGTAGGACAGCTGGCTGATCGTCGAATAGGCGAGTCGGCGCTTTAAATTGTCCTGCCTCATGGCGATGAATGAGCCTATCAGAATCGTCGCCCCGGCAACGTACGCCAGCACTTGCGCGGTCGACACGCCGGCCAGGAAGTCGATTCCGAATATGTAAACCGCGATCTTGAGGATGCTGAAGACGCCTGCCTTCACCACCGCCACAGCATGCAGCAGGGCACTGACGGGTGCCGGGGCGACCATTGCCCCGGGCAACCAGCGATGAAACGGCATCAGCGCGGCCTTGCCGGTCCCAAACACAAAGAGCAACAGCAGCGCGGCGGCAACAGCAGGGCTCGCCTTGTCGGCAAGTATGCCGCCGACGGTGAAATCGAGCGTGCCGGCGACATTCCAGGTCCAGATGGTCGCCGTCAGCAGGAAGGCGATCGACGTGAACAACAAGATGCCGAGATAGGTCCTGCCAGCTCGCTTGGCCTCCTCGGTACCGGCATGGGTGACCAGGGGATACGTCGACAGCGTCAGTATTTCGTAGAACAGGAACAGGGTCAGCATGTTCGCCGCGAAGGCGACGCCCATGGCGCCGGATAGCGCGAGCGCGAAACAGACATAGAAGCGGGTCTGGTTCTTCTCGTGGTGGCTGCGCATATAGCCGATCGAATAGATCGAGGTGACGATCCACAGCCCCGAGGCGACGAGGCCGAAAATAATGCCGAGCGGCTCCACCTCAAAGGCGATGGCGAGGCCCGGCAGTATCTCATGCAGTACGACGCCCGGTCGCTCGCCCGCCTGCACCCCCAGCAGCAGTAGCAGCACCGTTGCGAACAGTAGCACCGCGACGCTCAGGGTGACGACCTCGCGAAGGTTGGGCGAGCGGCCGGCTAGCCGAATCAGCAGCGCCCCGGAAACGGGCAGGAAAACGGCTATGAGGATCAGCGTTTCGCTGCTCATGGCACGTGTCTCAGCAAAATCTCAGCCGCGGCCGAGGACAGAGAAATCGGTAACGAGGGTACCAGCCCAAAATAGAGATTGGCGAGTGCCGCCGCCCAGGTTACGGCGAGTAGCATTGGCGGCGCCTCGCGCAGCGGCGCAACGCCTTTCTCCGGGGCTTTGAAGTAGGCTGCCTCGACCACCCGCCAGATGTAGATCAAGGCCATCAGTGAGCCCAAAACGATCACGGCGACCAGTGCGCCGCCGGTAGCACCCTCGGCGAGCGCCGCGGAAATGAGGGTCCACTTGCTGACGAAGCCAGCGGTGCCGGGTATGCCGATGAGGCTCAAACCTGCGACGACAAATGCGCCCATAGTCCAGGGCATGTGTCGCGCGGCGCCCGCAATACTATCCAGGCGCAGCCCCGAACAGCGTGTCGCAAGGCAGGTGACCGCCAGAAACAATGCGCCCTTGGCAAGCGCGTGATTGAACATGTGCAGCACGCTCGCGGTGACCCCGGCGAGACTGACGAAACTCGCACCCAGCAGGATGTAGCCGACCTGCGCAACGGAGGAATACGCGAGCATGCGCTTGAGGTTACGCTCGAACAGGGCAACGCCTGAGCCGATCAAGATGGCGAGCACCGCGAGCGGCATCAGGAAGTAGGTAAACTGGACATCGTGGCCAACAAGATTTGGCTGAAAGACGAAGAAGTCGAAACGCAATAACAGGTATATCGCTACCTTGGTCGAACACGCGGCGAGAAAAACCGTTACGACATTCGGCGCGTAAGTATAGGCGCTGGGCAACCACACGTGCAGCGGAAACACCGCGGCTTTGAGTGCCAGACCAATAGTGATGAAACCGGCTGCCACCAGTATCGGTTTGAGATCCGCAACCGCGTGAATTCGAAGCTCCATGTCGGCGAGATTCAGGGTGCCTGTCATAAGATAAATAAGGCCGATGCCGATCAAATAGAAAGTCGCACCGATAGTGCCCATGATCAGGTATTTGAATACCGCGGGCAGGGCACGCCGGTCGGGGCCGCCGGAAATCAGCACATAGCTCGCCAGTGCGGCAATTTCCATAAAGACGAATATGTTGAAGGCATCGGCTGATACGGGAATGCCTGCTAGGCCCGCGAGCGCGAGCAGCCAGGCAGTGTAGAAGAGCGGTTGGCGTTCCGCTTCGATCTCGGCGTCCAAGCTATGTCGTGCGGCGAGCAACGCAAGCGTTGACGCGCCGGTAACAAGCAGTAACAGCAACGCGCTGAACGCATCGACCCCCAGTTCGATGCCGTAGGGTGCGGGCCAATCACCCATGCGGTAGTTGAAGGTCTCGCCGTCAAGAACACCGAGGCTGAGCGCGATCGCGATGGCGAAGGAAAAAAGACTCGCCGTGGTGGCCGCCGCCCACGCCAGGCCGCGCGAACGCAGCAGCATCACCAGCGGTGCGCTCAGCATTGGCACGACGACTTGCAGCGCCGGTAGATGATGACTCCACTCGATCACTGCCGGTCGATCTCTTGAATGTCATGCTCTTCGATCGAGCCGTACTCTTCCTTGATGCGCACAACGATGCCGAGTCCCAGCGCCATGGTTGAAATGCCGACAACAATGGCGGTAAGGATTAGCACTTGCGGCAGTGGGTTGGAATAAAGCGGGTTCTCAGCACCGGCCTGCAGGATCGGCGCGGTGCCACCTTCTACCTTACCCATTGTGATGTAGAGCAAGAATACAGCGGACTGGAACAGTGACAGCCCAATCAGTTTCTTGATGAGGTTGGGTTTCGCAATGACCGCATAGAAACCGATCATCAGCAGCACCGCAAAAACCCAATAGTGATAGAGCCCGAGCAGGTGCATCAGAGGCGTCCGCGTCCAGCGAAGGCGTGAAACACGCTGAGCAACACGCCGGTGACGGTGAGTCCGACGCCAGCCTCAATTAACAGCAGACCGAGATGCTGACCGGCGATGGGGTCGCTTGCCAGAACTGAGTAATCGAGAAAATTACCACCGAGCAGCATGCCCGCAACACCGACGCCACCGTAGAGCAGTGCACCACCGGCAACCAGTCCCTTGAGCGCCCGCGCTGGCAAGACGCGCAGCGCCTGTGCTTCTCCCTCGAGCAGCGCATACAGGATAATTGCGGCGGCGATAATTGCGCCGGCTTGAAAACCGCCGCCCGGACCGTAATCGCCGTGGAATTGCACGTACAAGCCGAACAACAGAATGAACGGGATCAACAGTTGTCCTACGACGCGCGGCACCAAATAATGGCGCAATCCCTCGCCTGGCGCGCCGGCCACACGCGGCTGCGATTCGGATTTGCGGCGTGCTCGTGCACCGAACAAAAACAGCACACCGATACCGGCCGTGAAGACCACGAACACTTCACCGAGCGTGTCGTAGCCGCGAAAACTACCCAGGACCGCCGTTACCACGTTCGGAACGTCGATGAGCTCAGGTGTTTTTTCGAGATACCAAGGCGCGACGTGCTGGTGCACCGGGGCCGCCGGATCGCCGAAGC
>QIMA01000127.1 GCA_003233535.1 Rhodanobacteraceae bacterium | reverse complement strand
GATGCGGTCGCCGGTATTGCCTGGACCGAACTGCCAGAGCACCCCTGTCCGGGTACGTATCGGGCGGCGGCGACCGGGACGACGCGAAACGGCGCGCGCATCCTATTCGCCGGTGGCGGCACGCGGGCCTACAACTTCGACGGCATCGGCTACAACGGAGAGCCAGTGGAGCCCAGCGCCTGCGTGTTCAGCTATGACTTGGCGGGCAAACGTTGGCAACGCCACGATGATTTGCCCGAGCCGCGCATGGATCTGCGCGGTCTAATTGAAGTGGCTGACGGCTATCTGTTGGTTGGGGGTCTGAGCGCACCCAAACAGCCAACGGGCGACGTGATGCTTTACCGATCCGATTTGCGCTCGAAACGATAGCCGGCGTATTCCATGCGGCGATTGTCGCTGTCGCCGCTGATCTGCAGACGCTCACCGAGCAGCGGTCCGATGCCGCTGACCATTAGCTGGGTGCGATCGAGCGGCTCCAGCAATACCCGGGGCACGAGCTTGAGGAAGAAAGGCAGCTCGTACTCAATGTAGAGCAGGTCATCCTCCTTGCCGACAGTGACGGTGTCCACTTCCAGCAGTTCGCTGAGCAGATCGGGGTTCGTCAGCTCGTACTCGCCCAGCCAGTCGTTAGTCCAGGCATCTTTGGGGCCAGCGGACACCGCGCTGCCGACCAGCAGCGTGCGGCCAAAAATGTGGGCCAGCAGGACCGATTGACCTTCCCAGCTGGCGCTGTGCAACAGCGTTTGCTTGAGCACTGAGAAGCGCAGCGGGATCACGCCGAGCAAGCGGTAGCTGAGTTTGTACCAGCCATCCTCGCGCATCGTGGCGCGGAATGGTCGACCGAATATTTCAAAGTCGAAGCCGTTTTCGTTGACCCGCTCAATCTTCAATCGACCGATTGGCGTTGCGTAGCGCTGCGCCCAGGGCGCCGGGCTCAAGGTGTCCGGTAGCTCGACGCGCTCCGGCAACGGCAGGTCTTCGACTCGCGCCGGCAAGCCCTTGCGTGCGGTCAGAACGTCATCGAGCAGATCGCTGCCTAGGTCGTCGACGTCTTCCTCATCGCCGCCGTTGGCGATAACGATCACGGCCGTTTGGTGATCTAGGGCAATTCGAATCTCGGTGCGATAGCCGGGCGGCATGCCGAAGGCCAATGCGACTAGGCCAACGCCCTCGCGCTGGCTCTCATTAAGCGAGAAACCCAAACCGCCGCGACGGCCAAAATCGAGCTTGCCGCCGGGCGTCTGACGGACCAGTTCGGCGAAATCAGCGCGCGCATAGCTACCGTACTCGCCGCGTTTGTTGGTTTTGCCATCCAGGTCGGTCAACGGAGCGACCAAATCAATCATTCCATGGAGATTGCCGCGCAGCCCCAGCACCGCAGTGTCGCTGGCAGTTAACGGGTCCAGCACATTTTTGTCTAGATGGCCGCGGGCGTCGTTGTTGCCCAGCGCATAGGTGAATCGCGATGGTGCGCAGCGCGGTGCGCGCAGCTGTGCCAAGTCTTCGATAATGGCAGCGCTCAGATCAGTTTCTAAGCGCCGTTCGACCGTGTTGTAAGCCAGCCGGTAGCCGACCAACGAGTAGCTTTCCAATAGCCCGGGCGCTCGGATCGGATACATCGGTCCTGGCGGCGGATGAGTCTGCTCTTGTTTGACATAGAGATCGTGCAAACGACCGCCGTTGAGCCCACCTTGATGAGCCAGCAGCTGGCGCAGGCTGGGCTGCGTCCACGCGCTTTGTAGGAGAGCCTCGGGAACCTGGGTCAGAGGCTCATTCAAGTCCAGCTGCCCCTCGCGCGCCCTACGCACAGCGCTCAGAGCGATGGGGATTTCGCTCAGTCTGCCTAAGGGCACGACCGTGTCGGGTTGAAAGGCCTGTTTGCCGCGTCGTTGGGTGAATCCGGCCGCCGCACTCCAGCTCAATCGACCGTGCTCGATCACCGCTACGGCGATGCCGGGAGCCGCACCGCGTCGGTTGATGCGCTTGATCCGCCGGCTATAGTCCTTGCTGATCGCTTCCAGACCGCCGACAGATGGGCCGGGTGCCGCGCGCAGTGTGCCGCTGCCCGGACTCTCAGGACACTGCGCAGACTGGGCGTAGGCAAAGCTGCACTGCACGAGTAAAGCCATCGCCAGTAAGGGGCCCGCGCGAAAGTCGCTACGCGGACGCCGCAACACTGCCCAGACTTGCCAGGAGGCGCAGCGCAGCGTCATTGATTGTCGTTCTTCGTCGCCGATGCAGCGCAGTCGCTGGGCTGATAGGAGGCAATCCACTGACCGACCTCGACGGCGACCTGATCGGTGGCGCTAGCGTACGCGCTGATCAGGGTAGTGACCTCGGCGCTGCTCGCCACCGATGCGCTGAACTGCCGGTCGGCTAGGCTCCGATTGGCCTGCGCGCAGAGCAAATGCAAATCTAGGGTGAGCACGGCGCTGCGCTGTTCGGGATCAAACTGAAAGGCCTGCAGTTCGCCTAGCACGCGCAAGTCGGCGGCAAAGCGCAGCGCTTGGCGGTCGACGCTGTTGGCCGCGCCCATTGCGCTGAGGCGCGTAGCCAGTCCCGCTCGGACCAGTTCTGCCGGACGCGCTATCCAGCGCGCGCCGCCCAGGCGCTGAACTTCGCCGCTTGCGCCGATCGCCAGCAGTCGGTCGTTGTTTAGTGCCGGCGCGGGATTGAGTTCATCTACCAACAAGTTGCGCCAGGGCGAGTTCAGGGTCGGCAGCGCTGTACTGGAAGCGGGCAGGGTGAATAGGCGTGAGGCTTCCGGTTCAGGAATGATTGAACTTAGGCAGCCGCCGAGACCGAACAAAGCGGCGCTGGCAAGCACTCCGATGCGGAAACGGCGCCGCGTGGGTTGCATGGCTAGCTGCGTCATCACTGTCGTATCGCTCCTCATTGGCCGTACTCCCGCGGTTGATCACGCTGCAGCAGAAAGTCTGCCGGCCGTGCTTCCAGCGCCTCGACCAGCGCGCGCAGCGAACGCAGCGTTTTGGCCAGTTCCTGCGCCGATTCGGCAACCGGGATCAGGCCCTCGGTGGCGAATTGGTCAATCGCCGGGCCGTTGCGCCGCAGCAGGGCGTTGAGTTCGATGGTGGTCTTGCGCAGTTCCGCCATCGACTGACGGAAATCGCGCATGCTGGTGTCGAAATTCTCTTCCACGCTGTCGTTGACGTGGCCAACGACCGATTGCGCGCGATTGGCCAGCCCTTCTACCTCTACCAGCGCCGCCTTCAGGCTGATCACCGCCGAGTCACCCGATGCCAGCAACTGGGCGATACCTGCGTCCTGGTCAGCCAGTGCGCCAGTGGCCTCTTCGACGTTCTTCAGACTCTGCGCAATGCTCTCCAGATTTTCCTCGCCCAGCAGCGTGTTGACGCGCTCCATGGTCTCGTTGAAGCGGGTAAGTATGTCCTTGCCGCCCGACATCAACGCCGCCAACGCCGATTGATCTGCCACCAGCTGCGGCACTTCGGCGCCCTCAGGCGTCTCTAGCGGCGGGCTGTTGGGTTGACCGCCAGCGAGGTCGATGATCGCTAATCCGGTGAGCCCAACGATGGTCAGCGTCGCCGCGGTGTCGGCGTTGATTGGTGCGCCACCACTGACCCGAATGCGTGCAAGCACCCGGCGCGGATCATCTACGTCCAGGGACAGGCGGCGAACCTCACCAACCTGGATGCCGTTGAAGGTGACCGTTCCGCCGACGCTAAGGCCAGTCACCGCCTCGCTAAAAATGACGTCGTACTCGTCAAATTCTCTAGCGCTATGCAGCCGACCCAGCCAGAGGATAAACAGCAGCACTAAGAGCACGCTGCCCAAAGTGAATGCGCCGATGAGGACGTGATGTGCGCGGGTTTCCATTCAGACTCCCGAGGAATGATTAACGGCGGGTGCGCCGGCGCGAGAGGCTGCGCGACCGCGTGGGCCCTGAAAGTATTGCTGCAGCCAGGGATCTTCGTGCTGTTCTAACTCTGTGATCGGCGCGGCGGCAAGAATCCGCTTAGCGCTAACCACGGCGACTCGATCGCAGATCGTATATAGCGTATCCAAATCGTGTGTAATGACGACAACAGTTAACCCTAGCGAGCGCGACAGGGTCAGCAACAGCTGATCGAACTCGGCCGCAGCGATGGGGTCCAGACCGGCGGTGGGCTCGTCGAAAAACAGTATTT
>QIMA01000344.1 GCA_003233535.1 Rhodanobacteraceae bacterium | reverse complement strand
GCAACGCAGGCACTGGAATATCGCTTACAAATCCTCGACGCCGCGCATGAACTGGCTACAGACGCCGATCCCGAACGCCTGCGCAGCCGGCTGCGCAATCTGTCGCCGGTGACCGACGAGCAAAGCGCCACGCTAGAGGCCGACATCGACCGTCTGCGCTTGGATCTGCGCGCGCTGGCCGACGCCAAACCCGGCCGCGCCGCACAGCGCGTGTTAGATCAAGTGCGCGAAGCCGGTATCGCGTTTCTCGATCGCGATCGGTTGCTGGGGCCGGATATGCGGATTGCTGAAGAGTTGGTGGATAGCGGGAAGTTGCTTAGCTAAGTGCGGAGAAACATCCCCTGCAAATCATTCAAATAGCGCCAGCCCAACTCGCTGGCCTGCAGCCGCTGTGGATCATCGATCAGCAGCCCCTTGGCCCGCGCCGCCGCAATTTCTGGCTGTTGCTCCGCGTCCAGACCGGTTCGCGCCTGAAGCAACGCGCTGGGCACACCGTCGCGCAAGCGCAGCGCATTGAGCATGAATTCGAACAGCCGCTGATCTTCGGCGATCGCCTCGGCGCTATCGAGACGCTGTGCACTTTTGGCGAGTTGCTCATAGCTGCGCGGGTTACGGCGCTTGGCGCTGCGCCACAAGCGGCCGTCGGCCACAGTGAGCTTGCCGTGCGCGCCGGCACCGATGCCTAGATAGTCGCCGAACTGCCAGTAGTTCAAGTTGTGCCGCGACGGCTCGCCGGGTTTCGCGTAGGCGCTGATTTCGTATTGCTGATAACCGGCTTCGGCCAGCATCTGCTGACCCTGATCGTGCATCTGGAAGGCGATGTCTTGGTCGGGCAGGTCCGCTGGTGGCTGGGCGTGGAAGGCGGTGTTCGGCTCCATCGTCAGGTGGTAATAGGACAAATGCTCGGGCTGCAGGGCGAGTCCGCGGATCAGATCGGATCGTGCACCGGATAGATCCTGCGCGGGCAAGGCGTACATCAGGTCGATATTGATGCGCTCGAATCCGGCCTTGCGTGCCGCGGCGAAGGCCACTTCGGCCTGGTTGGCATCGTGGATGCGGCCCAGGCGCTTGAGGGTGACGTCGTCGAAACTCTGCACACCGAGCGACAAGCGATTCACACCGGCTTCGCGGTAGGCCTCAAAGCGATCGTGTTCGGAGGCGCCGGGATTGGCTTCCAGGGTGATTTCTATATCGTCGACGAACGGCAAACGCTCGGCGAAGGCGCTCAGCAACTGCGCAATGGCGCGCCCGGAGAATAGGCTGGGCGTGCCGCCACCGAAGAAAATACTGTGCAGCGGTCGCGGGCTTATCCAGTCCAGATCCTGATCCAGATCGGTGAGCAGCGCAGCTGTGTAGCCGGCCTCGGGCAGTCCTTCGGGGCTAAGCTGGAAAGAATTGAAGTCGCAATAGGGACACTTGCGCACGCACCAGGGCAAGTGCACGTAGAGCGACAGCGGCGGCAGCTCAAGTGTCTGCTCGGGCATGTGTACCGCCTCGCCGCCAGCCACGCCCTTAGGTCTCGGTCGAGTTGGCGACGTAGCGCGTCGCCAAACCGCTACGCAGCGCGCTCAATGCCTGGCCGCGATGACTGATCCGATCCTTCAGCTCCGTTGCCATCTGCGCTGCGCCCAGTTGATGGCCAGCATCATAGAAGATCGGGTCATAGCCGAAACCTTCAGTGCCCGTGGGCTGCTCTAGTATTTGACCGCGCCACAAACCTTGGGCGATTAGCGGCAGCGGATCATCGGCGCTACGCAGGCACACCACCACCGCCACGAACGTCGCTCCGCGCTCAGCGCTGGGCACGCCGGTGAGCGCGCCCAGCAGCTTGTCGATGTTGTCCTGCGCGCTGGCCTGCGGACCGGCAAAACGCGCCGTATGCAGTCCCGGACCACCGCCCAGCGCGTCGACCATCAGCCCGGAGTCGTCGGCCAGCGTTGGCAGCCCAGTCAGCGCCGCGCAGTGTCGAGCCTTGAGCAGCGCGTTTTCGACGAAGGTCGATGCCGGCTCTTCAGGCACCGGCAACCCCAAACTGAGCGCGTCACACAACTCGATCGGCAAATCGGCGAGCAGCGCGCGCAGCTCGCCTAACTTGCCGGCATTGTGGCTGGCCAGCAGCAGTTTGGTGGGTGCCGCCGCCATTAGTCGGCCAATGCCTGCAGCTGCATTTGCTGCAGTTCGCTGATGCCTTTGCGGGCCAGATCCAGCATCTGAGTCAGCTCTTCGCTGCGGAAAGCGTGGCCTTCAGCGGTGCCCTGCAGCTCAATGAAGGCCAAGCCGTCGTTCATCACCACGTTCATGTCCGTTTCGCAGTTGGAATCCTCGGCGTAGTCCAAATCCAGCACCGGGGAAGTACCGTAGATGCCGACAGAAATCGCCGCAACCTGACCGTGAATCGGATCTTTCTTCAGCAGGCCTTTAGCCTTTACCGTGCGCACCGCATCGACCAGCGCCACGTAAGCGCCGGTAATGGCTGCGGTGCGGGTGCCGCCGTCAGCCTGCAGCACGTCGCAATCGAAAGTGATGGTGCGTTCGCCCAGCGCGGAGCGGTCGACAACGGCGCGCAATGAGCGACCGATCAAACGCTGGATTTCGTGCGTGCGTCCGCCCGGACTGCCGCGATTGACCTCGCGCGAGTTACGGCTAGTGGTAGCGCGCGGGAGCATGCTGTACTCAGCAGTGATCCAGCCTTGGCCTTTGCCGCGCAGGAAGCCGGGAACGCGCTCCTCAACGCTGGCGGTGCAGAGCACGCGGGTGTCGCCAAAGCTGACCAATACCGAACCCTCGGCATGGCGAGTGAAACCGCGCTCAAAACTTACCGCGCGCAGTTGATCCGCGGCCCGTCCGCTGGGTCGCTCAGTCATGGTCTACTCCAAAAGCTTTTAATCAGGATTGATCCAGGCAGTTTACCTTAGAAACCGCAGTTGGACGGGGTGCAGTGTGCGCCGATTTCTATCACCGCGAAGGGGGTGCAGGGCAAGGCGCAGCGAGGCGGAATAGTTCTTCTATTCCAACGAGTTGCAACGCCGCCATGCGCCGCCAGAGCCGTGCAATCCACCCCGTAGCGAGACTCACACTATAGGTGAGTCAGTTCGCTGCACAAAGAGTCAAGAAAATCATGGCCCTATGATTCTTCGGGAGCGGTCAACTGCGGTTTCTAAGGTTACCATTGACGGTTCTGACAACTGTCTATGGAAATCGCATGCCGCGCAGCATGACCGCCTACGCCTCGGTGGAAGGCCCGAGCGAACTGGGCGAAATCAGCCTGGAAATTCGCAGCGTTAATCACCGCTTCCTTGAACTGGGGCTGCGTCTGCCCGAAGAGCTACGACCGCTGGAATCGAAACTGCGCGAGCGCATCGGCAAGCGGGTGAGCCGCGGCAAAACCGATTTCAACGTCCGCGTGCGCAGCGCCGGAGTCAGCCGTCGCGCCGATATTGATGAGTTGGCCGCCGACAGCTTGGCCAAGGTGATGGCGAAGCTGGGCGAACGCTTTCCCACATTGGCTCCGGGCACGCTGACCGATTTACTCAATCAGCCAGACCTAATGGCCCGTCCGGAAGTGGATTTGGAAGCGCTGCAGGGGCAAGTTTTTGTGCTGCTGGATCAACTGTTGGATCAATTTGACCAGTCCCGACGCCGTGAAGGCGATCGTTTGGCGACCCTGATGCTGGAACGCGTGAGCGGCATGGACGAGCAACGCCAGCTGGCGATTTCGCAACTGCCGGAAATCCGTCAGGGCCTACGCGACAAGCTGCATCAGCGCATTGCCGATCTGGACGTCAGCGTAGATCCGACCCGGATGGAGCAAGAGCTGGCGCTGCTGCTCACCCGCTCAGATGTGGACGAGGAGCTCGATCGATTGGGTATCCACCTCGCCGAAGTGCGCCGCGTCTTGGCCCTGGACGAGCCAGTAGGCCGCCGCCTGGACTTCCTGCTGCAAGAACTGCTGCGCGAAGTGAATACCTTTGGTTCGAAGTCCGTGCACGCCGGCAGCACTTCGCTAGCGGTCGATATGAAGGTGCTGGTGGAGCAGATTCGCGAGCAATTGCAGAATCTAGAGTAGTTCCAAGAGCGAATTCTAGCCCGGATATTTCATAAACTTCACGCGCCCTCGCTAGGCCCTTGATCGTCCAGCGACTTTTTCTCAGTCGGGTGTATGAACCACTA
>QIMA01000279.1 GCA_003233535.1 Rhodanobacteraceae bacterium | reverse complement strand
TTCATGAACTCGCGCGATGATCGCGCAGGACATTGATTGCCCAGTGGTTTTTCTAAAGAAGCGGTGTAGTGGTTCATACACCCGACTGAGAGAAAATCGCTGGGCGATCAAGGGCCTAGCGAGGGCGCGTGAAGTTTATGAAATATCCGGGTTAATAGGTCCATTGGTCTTGAACATCAGCACGGCTATACTCCCGCCCCCGTCTGTGTGGTGCAAGCATGTCCGCGATTAACTCTAGCTCTGACCCCAAGGTCGGCATAGTCTCCCTAGGTTGCCCAAAGGCACTGGTCGATTCGGAACGGATCATCACGCAGTTGCGCACCGAGGGTTATCAGGTGGTGCCCGAATACGCGGACGCGAACGTCGTCATCGTCAACACCTGCGGTTTTATCGACAGCGCAGTAGAAGAATCACTGGACGCCATCGGTGAAGCCATGGCCGAGAACGGCAAGGTTGTAGTGACCGGCTGTTTGGGTAAACGTGCGGACGTAATCAGTGAGAGATTTCCCGACGTCTTATCCATTTCGGGCCCGCAGGACTACGAGAGCGTCATGACGGCGGTTCATGCTCAGGTCCCGCCCAAGCACGATCCGTTTATTGATCTAGTCCCGCCGCAGGGTATCAAGCTTACCCCGCGTCATTACGCCTATTTGAAGATCTCCGAAGGCTGCAATCATCGCTGCAGCTTCTGCATCATTCCTTCCATGCGCGGCAATCTGCGCAGTCGGCCGGTGAACGATGTACTCGCCGAAGCGGAGCGCTTAGTTCGCTCAGGCGTGCAAGAGCTACTGGTAATTTCCCAGGACACCAGCGCTTATGGCGTGGATACCCGATACGCGCAGTACCCTTGGAAGGGCCGCCAAGTGGCTACCCGGATGATCGATTTGGTGCGCGAGTTAGGCGAGTTGGACGCGTGGGTTCGTTTGCACTACGTCTATCCGTATCCGCACGTGGATCAGATCATCCCAATGATGGCCGAAGGGAAGGTGTTGCCCTACCTGGATATCCCCTTCCAGCATGCCAGTCCGAAAGTACTAAAGGCCATGAAACGCCCGGCTCACGCCGAGAAGGTTATCGATCGCATCAAGAACTGGCGTAAGCAATGCCCGGACCTAACGATTCGCAGCACCTTTATCGTTGGTTTCCCGGGTGAGACCGAAGACGACTTCCAGATGTTGCTCGACTTCCTCACAGAGACTGAGCTCGACCGGGTCGGCTGCTTTACCTATTCGCCAGTGGAAGGGGCAACTGCCAATCAACTAGCGAACCCCGTCCCTGAAGATGTGGCGCAGAACCGCTTTGATCGTTTTATGACGCTCCAGGCCGAAATCAGCGCGAGACGTTTATCGGCCAAGGTCGGCCGTGTCGAAGAAGTGCTAATCGATGAAATCGATGAAGACGGAGCGCTCGGCCGTTCCCGCGGTGACGCCCCGGAGATTGATGGCGTGGTGCGCGTCAACGACGGTCACGATTTAAAACCGGGACAACGCGTCCAAGTGCTTATCGAAGCGAGCGACAACTATGACTTGGCAGGCAGGCTGTCTGCCTGAGGGCCAAATCCGAAGCGGTCGCCCGCCTTCGTTGCAATGATCATTGTCGATGATTAGAGCCGGCGCACCGCCTATTTCGGTGTGCTCTACGTCCATCTTGTCGATCGGGTTAATCGCGAAGAGCGAGCCGGGAAACAGGGGCGTATCGGCCTTCGGATCGTTGTCCCCTCGGATCGCTAACGGCGCTGCAGGCAAGGCGGGAGTGACCAAACTCATAACGTTTTCCTCGGTTATCAGGTGCCGATCTAGGCTGCTTTGCGGGCAACTGCGAAGTGGCAAAGTCCCTTCATCCCAAACACGTCCAGCATTCCATCGCCGGTGACGCTCGCGCTGTCGAAACCATTGCGCAGCAACATAGCCCCGATAGCCGCGGGTGTTGATCGGTTACCGTACTCAAGCAAGTCGCGCTGATACATAGACGCAATCAGTTTTTCCAAATGACCGCTGCCGTTAATCTTGAAACCACGGAAAATTACTGCACCATGGTGCCTTAACAGCCCCTCAATCGCACCGACGCTCTGGCTGGCCCAGCGAATCAAGTCGACGCCGAACCGACGTGGGCGAATAACCACCGGGGCCGACGAACTCGCCGTTTCTAACTCGACTTCGTTGGATAACTCTTGTGCAGTGTCGACCACGCTCATCCGAAAACTCCGTCGCGGAAGTTGAATACTCGAACAGCGCAAACGCTGTCGGTTGCTAGTGACGCGACGAGGCCGTCCGGCGCTCGAACATCGCGAATCTGCATGGAGCTTTTACGATGCTGAACCGCACACTCAGACCACACATCTACCAACGTGTCTGAAGTAGACACAGCGAACGAACGCGGGTCGAGTTGAAACCCCATTCCCATCTGCTTCATAACTGCTTCCTTGCGAGTCCAAACTCGGTAAAAGCTCAGTCGATTCAAGATCTGTTCGCCGCGATGCGCGATGCTCGCGCTCAGCCCCTCCCAGTCGATCTCGCGACAACTGGCCTCACAATCGAAACCCACGGGTTGGCGGGAAACTGCCAGTCCAGCCCATGCGTCGGAGTGCGAAAGGTTGAAACGCAGGTTTTCACCAACGAGCGAGGGTTTGCCGAACTGCCCCTGGCTGAAACGCAAACTGTGGGGCGGAGCACCGAGGTAGCGCGAGAGAATCCGACGCATACCAAGGCGGCTTTGCCAGTAACGATGACGCAAGCGTTCGGTCGCAAACCGAGAACAGCGTTCTTGTTCTTCGGCGACTAGATCACCGGAGAATCCGCCACAGTCCATGTTGAAGTAGTAAAGGTCTACGCCGTCTTCTTCAACGGCGACTGTGACGTCGTCGAGCAGGGGCAGCGCAGAGCCATCGCGCTCGATGGGAGTAGACAGCAAGTTCAACGTTTAGCCTCCCGCACTAGCGCAAGGGTCGGCCGAGCATCACCGCAGCTCCAGTCCACCTGACCAAACAGACGTTCGGCCGGTATGGCAGCTGCTAGACAACGCCTTACGAGTTCGTCTGACTCGACGATGGCAACGCTTTCCGCGGTGTACTCCACGCTCGATATGAACGTCAGCCAGGGCTCAGCACCCATCGCATAGACGTGTACGGCGGCTGGTTTCAGGGCCTCCACAATGGTCCAAGCGCGTTCCGCATTGGACCCGTTCAGACGCCTTGATTGGTCGTGCTGGCGTTCCAACGGTCGGTCGTACAGGGGACCGTAGAGCCAAGACAAGGGAGCGCCGGCACACTCCACCCCAATAAATAGATGATCGACCATCCCAATCAACGGCGCAATTCGCTCGTACACTCTCGGATCGAGATTGTTCGAGTCGGCTGCAAACAGCGCGCTCGTTTGCTCGAGTTGGACGACGTAGGCAAGCTTGGTGAGCACATCAAGATCGCCGTGCTCTCCGGGAAATGGCACACCCGTGATCTTGCCGCCACCGGGCAACTGCAGTGACTGCAGCTCACTCAGCTCAATGACATGCTCAAAACCAATAGCGTCTAACACCAGTCTCGCTCTATTCGATATCCAGATCGGGAAGATCCGAAAGCGTCATGCCACCCGCGGAGTCCCGGCACTGCTCAACTAGCGAGGACAAATGACGTTGAAAATCGTTGCATAGACGGGCCAGCGCAAGTATAGACGGGCCAGCGCAAGTTCGGAATAAAACGCTTCGTCGCAAATGAAATTCACGGTGAGATCGACACCCTGCTGCATCGCGAGCACGTCCATCCGGAACTGCCGCCGCTGATCCGCTGGGCGCGTACCCTGTTGCGCTAGTGCGACCCGTGAAGAAACGCAGACGGATTGTTCAGGGTCGCTGCCCGCAGTGAATTTACCGAGGTAATTGAAGCAGATCGCCGGCTCTTGAGGCAGGCAGTCGGATTCTTGCAAATAGCCCAGGGCACCGAACCCGACGCCTTGATCCGGCACTGCGCGCAACGCTTCTTTCGTCGTCTTCAGCACTTCAATACCGCGACGGGACGGGTCTAGCCCGGATGTTTCATAAACTTCACGCGCCCTCGCTAGGCCCTTGATCGCCCAGCGATTTTTCCTCCGACGGGTGTATGAACCACTACACCGGTATGAACCACTACACCGCTCCTGCGGAAAAACCACTGGACAACCAATGTCCTGCGCGAGCATCGCGCGAGTTCATGAAACATCCGGGCTAGTTCGATGAGTACCGGATACAAGCTGGCGAACCAACCCATGGTTCTGGATACGTCGGGAGCATCGTTGCCGGGCTCTCGTCCGTGCGACTCCAGCATCATTAGGTGACGGTAGTTTCGTCTGGCTACCCGTCGTTACAGCAGCGTAGAGGCGGTTCAAGTCCTCCTCCATGACTCGCCAAGAGTAGGCATCTATCACTAGATGATGGACGACGGCCAAGAGGTGACGACGGCGCAGATAGGGCATGTCGACTTGCACCAGCGTTATCAACGGCGGCTCAGACAAGACGAACACCTGTTGGACTTGAGCGATGAGTGCCTGCAGCGCGGAATCCGCACTCGCATCGTCCGTGTTGTCAAAAGCCACGCTCGTAACGGATCGCTCGGCGAGTTCGGGATCTGGGGCGACGTAGCTCTGCACCCAGCGACCATCCTCGCCGCGCGAAAAACGCGCGCGTAGGGCGTCATGATGAGTAAGCAATGCGTCCGCCAACTGAGTGAGCGCCACTGCGCAGGAATCATATATTCCGGCAGATGGGCGCCAACGTGTCGGCGCAAATCACTCTCGACGGTATCTGGGGCGACCACATAAGCCACCAGCTTGGCCGGGCCTTCATCGGAACAGAGCTCTACCACGACCTGTTTGACTAGGCCGGAGGCGCGAATCACGGCTTCGATCTCTGCTGGCTCAACTCTAGCCCGGATGTTTCATGAACTCGCGCGATGATCGCGCAGGACATTGATTGTCCAGTGATTTTTCTGAAGGAGCGGTGTAGTGGTTCAT
>QIMA01000557.1 GCA_003233535.1 Rhodanobacteraceae bacterium | reverse complement strand
AGTACTTTCCCGATGGCGATGCTGTCGGTCAGGCCATCGTTTGGGGCGGCGCCGGAGAATCCCGCACTTGGACCATTATCGGCGTGGTTGGAACGGTTAAGGTCGCCAACATGACCGATGAGGTCAGCAAAGAAAGCTATTACATTAGTTATCGCCAGCAAGCACCCGCCGGCGGATTTTTGATCGCACGCAGCCCACTGCCCACCGGCGGTCTGGTTTCGGCGCTCCGTCAGGCGGTGCTAAACGCAGATTCGCAGCTGCCGATTTTCGATATCAAGTCGCTAAACGAGCGGATCTCCCTGTCTATGGACGGTCGTCGCGCGCCGATGCTGCTAGTGCTGGTCTTTGCCGGCGTTGCTCTGCTGCTCTCGGCGATCGGTATTTACGGCGTGTTGTCACACACGGTGCAGCAGCGGACCGGCGAGATCGGCGTGCGCATGGCGATTGGTGCCCAGCGGTTGGATGTGCAGCGCCTAGTGCTCGGTCAGGGTGGAAGAATCGTCGCGATGGGTCTTACCCTAGGGCTGATTGGCGCCGTCGCTCTCGCCCACTTTATGCAGTCGCAGCTCTACGGCATTAGCAGCACCGATCCGCTGACCATGGGCGCTGTGGTCGCCTTGCTCGGCGCCGTCGCCATGATTGCCTGCTGGCTGCCGGCACGCCGTGCAGCCATGACCAACCCGATGGTTGCGTTGCGGCAGGAGTGAGGCGGGGAAGAGCGAAGGGCGTTTTAGGTTTTAGGTGTTACGTTTTAGGTGAAAGCAACGGCAATCAAGCATTGGTCAGATCCGGTCGGACTGGCTCTGCTTGGCGCTTTGAACGTAAAACGTAAAACGTAAAACGTAAAACGTAAAACGTAAAACGTAAAACGCACTTCGACTTCTTAACTAGCTTCAAACCGATTCTCGGACCGATTCTTACGCACCTGTTCCGGATGCCAGATGCGGCCGTTCATGGCTAGATAAACGCCATCGGATAGACACTGGACGGCGCCGACTGCGCAGCCGATGTTGAACACGGCGTCCGAGCCGTCGAAGCGGGCGGGATTCAGTGCCCCTGTGAGGACGATCACTTTGTCTTCGATGTTGGCCAAGTGGCGGGCGGTTTCCACCATGGTGTCGGTGCCGTGAGTGATCACCACGTAGCGATTCGGTTGCGCCAGGATGGTCCGGCGAATCAGTTCGCGGTCGTCGTCAGTGATTTCTAGCGAGTCTTTGCGCATCAGCGCAATGAGGTCGAATTCGAAGCCCACACCAATCGCGCGCAAAATCTTGCCGATCTGCGGTTCGCCCACCTGAAACTCACTCAGGCTGTCGAAATAGATCTTGTCGATAGTGCCGCCGGTGGTGATTAGGCTGAGTCGTTGCATAGTGAGGATCCGTGGCATAGGTGATCAAGCGGGCGGACTGGGTGGGTTTCGGTGTTTCGGTTTAGATGGGGGGAAAGGCGTTTTAGGGGAAGGGCGAATGGCGTTTTAGGTGTTACGTTTTAGGTTTTAGGTAAGAGCAAGAGCAGTGGAAAGGATACAACTGAGCGCCCTTTTTATGCCCAAAACCTATCACCTGAGTGAATCGACATATTTTCTTCTAATCCTAGCTCTGCGAGATATGATCCGATAGTTCGCTGCGCGCCGTACGAAGCAATAGTCCTGCGATCGTATTTTTATGGGCCCGGTTTGGGCGGCTCACACTAACTTTCCTATCGGTACTCAATTCGTTCAACTCGAAGAACCGAAAGCCCGCATGAACCCAGAATCACTAGTCCCTGCGGTCGATGGTCGTAAAATGTGCCTGTTGCTTGAGCAGAGCGATTGCCGAAGTCCTTTATTAGGCGTTCGGGGTCCCATAAAGTGACGCAGCTCAGTTTCCAGTTGCCTTCTGCGATATCCCCAAGCGAATCCCAGATTCCCGATGATTCGGGCCCTGTCCGAACAATCCCATGAATTGTTAAAAGTTCTCCATTGAGTTCGTTTTGCCTACGAATCAGCTCGGACGGTAACAGGGCCTTGTTGATGCTTTCCGTTTTGCTGTCGAAAATTCGGGTTGTGCCCAGTGGTGCGCATGCAACAGCACAAGTTGTTATGAGAGCGGTAAGCGAGTTGGTGAGTGTCACTCTACTTATCACAAAATCGTTCCTGCCGATTGTTAGCTGCTTTTCTAGCTTCCTATTTCTCTTGGGTAACCCCTACGGTGTGGTGAGGAACGAACCGCATCGATCGATCGCCAAGCCCCTGGCGCTTTGCTCTTGTTATCGCTTTTGTCCTTAGCTAAAACCTAAAACCGCTTTTTTCAGTCTTCAGCAAGCAAATCCGCATCGGGGTCGTGACCCTCGAACAGCTTGACCAAACCGGGGCGTACGAAGCGCCGTGCGGCGGCGGCTGGTCGACGATCGTTCTCTGCGCGCATGCTCCAGTCGGCATGGCGGCCGAGCAGTGCAGCGGCCATGGTTCGCGCCAGTGCGATGGCAAAGGTGCGCGCACCGGATTGGCGATCATCGTCGCTGCGCAGTAGCGACGGCATGCCCTCGTTGAGGGACTTACTGGCGGCCAGTATCGCCTCCCGTACCGGCAGCAGTTCCTGCGCGCTAATCTGCGCAGCTAAACCGCGTAGCGCAGTCTGGTAGGCGGTAAACGCTCCCTCGGTTCCGCGCAGTACGCGCAGCACGTCAAGTGCCATCACGTTGGTTGTGCCTTCCCAAATAGTCAGCACCTGGGCATCGCGCAGCAGTGCTGGGAGTCCGGTGGATTCGACGTAGCCGGCGCCGCCGAAACCTTCGATGATTTCGCTCAAACCGGTCACCGCCTGCTTGGCGGTCCACAATTTGGCCAGCGGCGTGAGCAATCGCCACAGGGCGCTGTGGCTCTCGTCCAGAAGGCCGTGCTCCTGCTTGCCGAGGAGTTCGGCCACGTGCATGGTTAGATGGAAACCGGCCTCGAATTCGGCCAGCAGGTCGGCCATGGTGTCCCGATGCAGCGGCTGCCGTCCGAGCGCCTTGCCGAAGACATTGCGGCGGCTGCCATAGTCCTGCAGCAACTGTAATCCACGGCGATACAAAGATAGCGCCGTGTACGCGTTCCACAGTCGCGTGATGTTCAGTACTGGTGCGATTCCGCGGACACCGTGGCTGAGGCCGTTGACCGGCTCAGCCGGCGTGCCGAACAAACGCAACTCCGCTGTGGGCAGCTTGCGGGTGCCCAGCTTGTTTTTGAGTTGATCAATCTCGATTTGCCGGAGTCGGCCGTGTTCGTCGCGCGGCTCAACGTAGAAAAGCGCCAAGCCATCAGCATCGGAATGCTCCCCGCTCTCCGGGCGTGCCAGCAGCAATGCCGCTTCGCTGGTGGTCGCTGAGGTGAACCATTTGCGGCCGTAAATCTGCCATCGGCCCTGATCATCTCGGCTGGCGATCGTCTCGCTAGCGCTAACGTCGGAGCCGCCGCTAGTCTCGGTCATCCACTGGCCGCAGGTCCACAGGCTGTCGGCTTCGCGGGCCAAGAAGTGCGGCACGGCGCGTTCGATCAGTGGGCGGTTGGTGGTCTCAAACAGCGTCCGCGTAGCGCCATCGGTCATCGCCAGAGGGCAGCCGTAGAACTCGCTTGCGGCCGCGTAGAGGTAGGCCAGCGAGAATTGATAGATGCGGGCGTGTGCGCCTTTGTCCTTGTCGTAGCCGTGAGCGACCAAGCCGAAGTGCGCGGCAATTTCTGGCATCTGCTGCCAATACGGCGCTAGCTCGATGCGATCGACACGGTTGCCCCACGCGTCCCACTGGATCAGCCGCGGTTGCTCGTCCAGCGCTTGCAGTTGCTTGGGATAAAGGTCGCTAACGATCTCACCTAGAGCCATCGCCTCGCTCTCCAGCGTTTCCAGCATCGCTGGCGGCATCGTGCGGCGCAAATAAGAGCGCAAAACGCGATCGCTGGAGAACGGATTGGCTAATTCTGGCGGTGCTTGCACGAATGCCATGAGTACAGTCCTGATTGCAGTCGTTTGTGGCCGCCGGGCGGTTCGACGGGAAGCTAACCTCAAAGGTGCTCACCGTGCATCAGTGTAGTGCTAGCCGGACCTAATTGCTTAACCCGGATATTTTATAAACTTCACGCGCCCTCGCTAGGCCCTTGATCGCCCAGCGACTTTTTCTCAGTCGGGTGTATGAACCACTACACCGCTCCCTTTCTTGA
>QIMA01000379.1 GCA_003233535.1 Rhodanobacteraceae bacterium | reverse complement strand
GGTATGCTTGGTGCTCCCGGCAATTGCGCTTGTCCGGCCTCTGCGAGGGGTCCCTGCGGCGGTGGCGGTGGCGTGATAACCACCAACCACAGTCCTTGAACCAGCGCGATAGCCAGCAGCACCGCACTGATCGCCACTGCGGCCTTTAGCCCCAGGTCAATCAGGTCGTCGCGCCCTCTGGCCAGTATCGCGCCCATGGGTCTAGCTCTCGGTTGCCGGCGGCGAGGTCGGCGCATCGCCATCTGGGCGACGCGGTCCGCGTCGTCGGCGCGGCTTCTTCGCGGCTTCTTCGCCCGAGGTTGCCGTCGCGTCCACGGGTTTTGGCACATCCGCAGCCGGCTTGCCTGCGCTACTGGGCGTTGGACGCGAACGTCCGCCGTGGCGACCGTTAGGTCTGCCGCTGCGTTCGCCAGGGCGCCTGCGACCGTCGGTCTTGCGCGGCGGCCGGCTGAAATGGAAGGCCGGCGTTTTGGCAATCATTTCCGCGTCAATCTTGGCTGTGTCGATCTTATGGCCGATGAATCGCTCGATATCCGGCAGACTAATGGCGTAACGGTCGCAGGCAAAGCTGATCGCATCGCCGCTTGCGCCGAAACGCGCCGTACGGCCAATCCGATGCACGTAGTCTTCCGCATCCTGGGGCAAATCAAAGTTGAACACGTGGCTAACTTCAGGAATATGCAGTCCGCGTGCGGCAACATCGGTGGCAACGAGGACCGCTAGCTCGCCCTTGGCGAAACGCCCCAAAATAACCTGCCGCTTGTTCTGCGGTACGTCGCCGGAGAGCGCTACGGTGTGCAGTCCGAGTTGGTTGAGCTTGCCGGTGATCTGTTCCGCAGCGTGCTTGGTGTTGACGAACACAATCGAGCGCTGTGCGTCCATCTTGTCGAGCAATCCGACCAGCAGCGGCAGCTTTTCTTCGCTGGCCGGGAAGTACACCGACTGGACCACGCGCGCGCCGGTCACCGTTTCGGTCTCGGCCTCGACCTTGCGCGGTGAGTTCATGTGTTCGTAGGCCAATTCCATGACCCGGTAAGACAAAGTGGCCGAGAACAGCATGCCCTGCCGTTGCTCACGCGGCGCGCACTTGCGCAATAAATAACGCACATCTTTGATGAAGCCCAAATCGAACATGCGATCGGCTTCGTCCAGGACCACCACCTCGGCGGCGCGCAGCGTATACACGTGCTGCTTGTAATAATCGATCAAACGTCCAGGCGTGCCGATTAGGATGTCCACGCCGTCGTCAAACTGGCGGCGCTGCTTCTCGTAATCGATGCCGCCGTAGGCTAGGCCTAGACGCAGGTCGGTGTAGGCGCCGAAGAGCACAGCGTCTTTGTGAATCTGGATCGCTAGCTCGCGCGTCGGTGCCAAAATCAGCGCGCGCGGGTCGCCTGGTCGCCGTTCGGTCAGCGCAGGCTTGGTCAGCAAGCGCTGCATAAGCGAGAGCAGGAAAGCAGCAGTTTTGCCGGTTCCTGTCTGTGCCTGGCCGGCGATGTCTTCGCCTTTCAGGGTGGGAGGGAGAGTCAGAGCCTGAATCGGTGTCAGGCGTGTGAAGCCGGCCTCGTCGAGCCCCTTGAGCAGGGTCGGATGGAGTTCCAGGCTGTGAAAATCGACGTCAGTCAGTACTTGTTCGCTCATGCGGATCCCAGCTGCTCGAGGGAAGGCTGCGGTGTGTCGCGCCCGCCAAGCTTGAGCAACTTATTGAGTAATGAATACAAGGTGGCGTTGAGATCAACGGCAAGCGGGTGTGCGGAGCGTGGGTTCAGCGCGAAAAAACATGCGCTTAGGGTCGTCGATCTTGAACTTCGTTCGACCACTCCCCAGCTCCCGTCGGTCAAGGCGTTCACTCTTGCGGATTGACCCCCGCCCAAGTTTGCGCCCACACTTCACCTCGACTTGAGGACAATCCCAGGCCACATTGCCTAGCCGAAGGATGCGTACATACCCTCGGGTCTAGTCAAGTGTAGCCGATCCCAATGTTCCGATCTGGAGTAAGCGTAATTGTGAGTGAGAGCGTAAGCCATGTGGGCGATGCAGACTTCGAACAAGAGGTGCTCAATTGCGCCGAACCAGTGCTGGTCGATTTTTGGGCGGAGTGGTGTGAGCCGTGTAAGCGGATCGAGCCAATCCTGCACGATTTAGCCGAGCAATATGAAGGCAAGCTGCGTATTGCGAAAGTCAATGTCGAAGCGTCACCTGCGCTGGCCAGTAAGTTCCAAGTGCGTGGATTGCCGACCTTCATCATCTTTAAGGGTGGTCAGGTACACGATACGCAAATTGGTGCGGTGAGCCGGATGCAGCTGACCCGGTTTATCGATAGGGCAATCTGAGCCGACAATCAACCGTCGCCGCAAGCGCTTTGCGGTGAACGATGAACCGCTCTAAGCGTGCTCGTCAAAGCCGCTAACGGCATTCGGTTCTGCGCTTGGATGTGGTCCGCGTAGAGTCCGACCGTCGGTGCCTTAATCCGGCAACGCGTGCCTTTGCTATGACGCCAGTTATTCACCGTGCCCCCAATTCGTGTAGAACTTCCGTTTCGATTCTGCTAGCGTATTGCGGATTCCCGGAGTCGGCACGACTCCGCCGGCATGAAATAGTCCTTTGAATCAAGAATCTAGCGCCCCTGAAGGGAGCGCGGAGACGACCGTATCCGAGTCGTCCCGTAGACGTTCCCGCTCCAAACCCCACGCCTCTTCCAAGCCATCTATGAATCTCACCGAACTTAAGCAAAAGTCCGTGGGTGAACTGCTCGAAATTGCAAATGAAATGCAACTCGAGGGTGTCGCCCGCGCACGCAAACAAGACGTTATCTTCGCGCTACTCAAAGCGCACGCTAAGAGCGGCGAGAGCATCTCTGGCGATGGTGCCTTGGAAATTCTTTCCGACGGCTTCGGCTTCTTGCGTGCTGCCGACTCGTCTTATCTCGCCGGGCCCGACGATATTTACGTCAGCCCGAGCCAGATTCGGCGATTCAACCTGCGCACCGGCGATTACATACGCGGCAAGATCCGCCCGCCGAAAGAAGGCGAACGCTATTTCGCGCTGCTCAAAGTCGATGACATCAACGACCAGCCGCCGGAGAGCAAGAAGAATCAGATCCTGTTTGAGAATCTGACCCCGTATTACCCGACCGAGCGGATGACGCTGGAACGCGGGAATGGATCGACCGAAGACATCACTGGCCGAATCATGGATTTGATTTCGCCGGTGGGTAAGGGTCAGCGTGGATTGATCGTCTCGCCGCCGAAGGCGGGTAAGACGATGATGCTGCAGAATGTCGCTCAGGCGATCATGGCCAATCATCCGGACGTGCGTTTGTTCGTACTGCTCATTGACGAGCGGCCCGAAGAAGTGACGGAAATGCTGCGGATGATCAAAACCGGCGGCGAAGTCATTGCATCGACCTTCGATGAACCGGCTGCGCGTCACGTGCAGGTGGCCGAGATGGTCATCGAGCGTGCTAAACGCTTGGTCGAGCAGAAGGTGGACGTCGTGATTCTGCTCGATTCCATCACCCGCTTGGCGCGTGCCTACAACACGGTCGTGCCCTCATCGGGCAAAGTGCTGACCGGTGGTGTGGATGCCAACGCGCTGCAGCGGCCGAAGCGATTCTTCGGCGCGGCGCGAAAAATCGAAGAGGGCGGCTCGCTCACCATCTTGGCGACAGCGCTGGTGGAAACCGGCAGCAAGATGGACGAGGTGATCTACGAAGAGTTCAAGGGCACGGGCAATTCCGAAGTGCACTTGGATCGCCGAGTCGCAGAGAAACGCGTGTACCCGGCGCTGAATATCAATCGCTCCGGTACGCGTCGTGAAGAACTGCTGATCGAGCCGGATCAGCTGCAGAAGATTTGGATACTGCGCAAGCTGCTGCATCCCATGGATGAGTTGGCGGCGATCGAATTCCTGTTGGACAAGATGAAGAACACGAAATCCAACGAGGAGTTCTTCGGCTTCATGAAGCGCTAGCCATCGAGGAGTAGGGGCGTTGTCAAACTCCACCGCACCTCGCAATGCGTTCCTCAGTGCCGCAGTGGCCTGCGGAGCGCTGCGCTTCGGCGAATTCACGCTGAAAAGCGGTCGGCAAAGCCCGTACTTCTTCAACGCTGGTGCGTTTAGTGCGGGTGCCAGCCTGGACGCGCTGGCCTGTGCTTATGCCGCGCAATTCATGGCCGGT
>QIMA01000177.1 GCA_003233535.1 Rhodanobacteraceae bacterium | reverse complement strand
CGGAATGCCGATGCCTAGAGCGGGACACAGCTCACGCCCCACCGCCTCAACTGCGCGCCACAGATCGGCATCGGCCTCGGGGCTTCCCAAGCCAGCCATCCAATTGGCGCTCAAGCGAATCTGCGAAGTGTCGCTAATGTCCGCCGAGATCAGGTTGGTGATCGACTCCGCCACCGCCATGCGTGCTGCGGCCGGCGCATCCCACACCGCCAGAGGGGTGCGTTCGCCAATCGCGAAAGCCTCACCCGCAGGTCCGTCAAAGCCGGCCAGCGTAACGGCGCAGTCAGCCACGGGCGTCTGCCAGGGTCCGACCATCTGATCGCGGTGGCAAAGACCGCCGACGCTGCGGTCGCCGATGGTGATCAAGAACTGCTTGCTGCCGACGCTAGGATGAGCCAAGACCCGGCGCAAACACTCTCCTGGATCCAGCTGCGCTATCGCTAGCTTGCCTTCCAGACGCGGCCGACTGATTGGCGCGGATCGCTCCGTGCGCGGCGCCTTGCCCAGCACCATGGCCAGATCCAGGTCGATCGCGTTCTCGCCGCGCGCCTCATCGACCACCTGCAAATGCGGCCCGGCAGCGACGGTGGCGACCACGGCGTACGGACAGCGTTCGCGCGCGCAGATCTGTTCGAACTGGGCTAGCTGCGACCTGGCCACGCCGAGCACGTAACGTTCCTGTGCCTCGTTGCACCACAGCTCCAACGGGCTCATGCCCGGATCATCACTGGGCAGATCGGCCATCAATATGCGCGCACCTACGCCGGACTCATAAAGCAGCTCGGGAATCGCGTTGGACAGACCACCGGCGCCGACATCATGGGCCGATACGATGGGTGAATCAGCACCGAGCGCATTGCATGTGTCGAGCACTTCCTGGCAGCGCCGCTGCATTTCCGGGTTGTCGCGCTGCACGCTGGCCAAATCCAGCTCTGCCGCCGAACTGCCGGAACCCATTGACGAGGCCGCACTACCGCCCAAGCCGATCGGCAGCCCGGGCCCGCCCAACACGATCAGCGCGTCGCCCGGTGACAAATCATGCTTATCCACCAGCGGCGGTCGCACTGCACCGAGGCCACCGGCCAGCATGATGGGTTTGTCGTAGGCGTAACCGTTGAGTCGGTCCGGCTGCAGTCTTTCAAAGCTGCGGAAATAACCGGTAAGCACCGGCCGACCAAATTCATTGTTGAATGCAGCCGCGCCGATCGGCCCTTCGAGCATGATGCGCAGCGCGCTGGCGTTACGCGGCGGTAAATCGCGCGGCAGCTCCCAGGGTCGATTGAGGGTTGGAATGCGCAGATCTGAAACTGAGAATCCGGTCAAACCAGCCTTCGGTTTACCGCCTCGCCCAGTCGCGCCCTCGTCGCGTATTTCGCCACCGGAACCGGTTGCGGCACCGGCGTAGGGCGCGATTCCGGTGGGATGGTTGTGCGTTTCCACCTTAGCCAGGAACGGCCTTGATTCAACGACGCTGCGATAGACGCCATCGCTGTCGACTAACAGGCGCTGACCCTGGCTACCGTCGAAAACGGCGGCGTTGTCTTTGTAGGCGATCAGCGTGTGCTCGGGACTGCAGGCGTGGGTATGACGGATATGCCCAAACAACGTGCTGTCTTGAGCGACCCCGTCGATCTTCCACTCGGCGTTGAAGATCTTGTGCCGGCAGTGCTCGGAATTGGCCTGCGCGAACATCATGAGTTCAGCGTCGGTGGGATCACGTCCCAGCGCCTGATACTGCTCATGTAGATAGTCGATTTCGTCACCCGACAAGGCCAAGCCCAATTCACGATTGGCTGCGTTGAGCGCTGCTTTGGATTGACCTACGCGACCCAGAGGGCCCGGCGTGGATTGCTTGAAGACCGCATCCAGCCGGTCCAGGTCAAACACGGCAACCTCGACCAGCCGATCGTGCAGTTCGCCGAGCATCGCTGCTAGCTCGGCGTCTTGCGGAAGTTTGCCGATCAGATCCAGAGCCAACACGCGCTCGACCCGGCGCGCGGGAATCTCGCACAGGCTCAGGATCTCAGTCGCTTTGGTCGACCAGGGAGATATCGTGCCGAAGCGTGGTGCCACATACAGCGGCGTGCTTCCACCAGCGGGCTCCACCGGTTCGGCCGACATCAGCAGCGCAGGCAGTTGCTCGCGCTGACGCGCAGACAAATCGTCCGCGCTGAGCAGATAGAGATCTCGACCCGCCGCCACGCTGACATTCCAGCGCTGCAGACGTCGGTTAAGGGCTTCCAAACGAAACGGCGAGAGCCGTTGCGGTCCGCGTAAGGAAGTAATCCTAGAAACCTCAGCTGTTAGTTAGCAGCAGTCGCGTTCGCCGCGACCTGCATTTGCTGTAAGCGCTGGAGCAGCTGATCCGGCGGCATGTAGCCCGGCGCCAGAGTGCCATCTTCAAAAATCACGCTTGGTGTACCCGTCACACCGGCCTTCTTGCCCAGATTGAACTGTGCCTCGATCGGATTGGTGCAGTTTCGATTACCCGGATCGCCGCCGTCTTTGGCCAGGGTCATTGCACCCTGCTGATTCTTGTCGCACCACACTGCTATGGCCTTACGGAACGAATCCGTACCGACTCCAGAGCGCGGGAACATCAGGTACTGAATTTCGATACCGAGATCGTTGTACTCCGCTATTTGTTTATGCATCTTGCGGCAGAAGCCACAATCGATGTCGGTAAAGACCGCTACCGTGTACTTTTTGTCCTTGGCCGGAAACACAATACGCTCGGCTATCGGAGAGTCACTCATTGCGCTGTGCCGAATTGTCGCCTTGCGACCCTCGGTCAAATCAACCCGGTTATTGATGTCGAAGAGCATGCCCTGCATCAAGAAGTTGCCGTCGTTACTGACGTATAGAACTTGACCGTTGATCACCACTTCCTGGAATCCGGGCACGGGCGCGGCTCTTACCGAATCGATCGGCGTCTCCGGCACCAGCGTACGAATCGCCTGGGTCGCCTTTTCGGCACTGTCATCGGCCAGAGCCACCGGTGCCGCGATCACACAGGTCAGCGCCAATGCCGCCGAAAGATGCTTAAACATGCTCACACTCCAATCAGGTGCCAGTTTCTGGCCTAGGTTCGTCGCTGCGTCCGCGCTGTACCATCCGCATCGGCCACCCACAATAGACAGCACAGACCGGCGGATTTGGGGAAAGTTCCGCTGGCTCCTGCACCGCGCATGCGCGGCGAGCTTGAGTTCGATCAGTTGGTGCTAGCGGTCGCGTTGCTCGCTTCCATTTGCTGCAGACGCTGCAGCAACTGATCCGGCGGCATGTATCCAGGAGCCAACACGCCGTTTTCGAAGATCATGCTGGGAGTCGAGTTGATGCCGGCTTTACCGCCCAAGTTGTACTGCGCTTCGATTGGATTGGTGCAAGTGCGATTACCCGGGTCGACGCCGGCCTTGGCCTGGTCCATCGCACCTTGCTGGTCTTTGTCACACCACACGGCCACGGCCTTACGATAGGAGTCGGAGCCAATACCAGCACGCGGGTACCACATGTATTCCACTTCGATTCCGAGCGCGTTGTATTCGGGGACCTCTTCGTGCAGCTTGCGGCAGTACCCGCAATCAATATCGGTAAAGACAGTGACCGTGTACTTCTTGTCTTTAGCGGGAAAAACGATCCGCTCAGCAACCGGCGCATCCTGCATCACTTCCAGGCGTATTCCTGCCTTACGTGCCTCGGTCAGGTCAACGCGGTTGTCGATATCAAACACCATGCCCTGAATCAAATACTTACCGTCTTCACTGACGTACAGAATGTTGCCGTTAACCACCATCTCGTAGAAGCCCTCAATCGGCGCGTCGGACACCGACTCGATCGGCGCTTCCGGCACCAGCGTACGTAGGGCCTGCGTCGCTTTATCGACGTCTGCCTGCGCAGCATTGGCTGCAAGCACGATTGGCAGGGCTGCAAGTAGTTGCTTGATCATCAAAAACGCTCCGTCTATCCGCCAGTTAGGCGGTCGCTGCCATGCAGCACAAAAGGACTATTCAATACTCAGATAGATGCAGACAACGCGGAAATCGACAAGTTCCGCTAGTGCCTAGAACTTTTTCTAGCCCGGGTATTTCATAAACTTCGCGCGATGCTCGCGCAGGACATTGGTAGGCCAGTGGTTTTTCACAGTGTTTTTTCAAGAAAAGGGAGCGGTGTAGTGGTTCATACACCC
>QIMA01000079.1 GCA_003233535.1 Rhodanobacteraceae bacterium | reverse complement strand
CCGCGAGATTCAGCGTCGCGTACTGGCCCCCGCCGTTGCCGTTGTAAAGCACCAGCTTCCAGCCAGATAAATTGGTGCCCGCGGGCGCCATGACTTCGATCTTTTCGTTGCTGTCACTGCCGACGTTGTCGTAGTGGAATTCGTTGATGAATACATCGGCACTGACCCCGCGCATCCCCAGTAGCGTGAGCCCAACCAAACAGGTGCAGGTTTTCTTTTCCCAACTTGTCATATCCCCATTGCCTCACTAAAGCCGCAGAGCGGCGAAGATCAGTTGCAGTGACGTCGAGAGCGACCGTCCGGCGAAGCGTCGGGAAAGTAGTCTGCACAAGTGACGATGGTATGTCGATTACGTTTGTCGACAATTGCCGAATTGCGTCTAGCCCGGATGTTTCATGAACTCGCGCGATGATCGTGCAGGTCTGAGATACGGCGATGAGATCAATCGCGTCGAATTTGCGCGCGGGGTGCTTAAACCGCGGGTCTCCGCATGGACTTCTGAGATGACGCACATTTGGGCAAAAAGCGCCGACCAAGTCCGGGACGCTGTTCGTACACTCGGCGACATGCCGGTAATCGTACTTTTGAAAGAGCCGTCACTCCCCGCACCCAATGAGACTGCTGAGCTGCGCGAAGAGAAGAGCCGGATCCTGCGCCGGCAACACGAGCAGACGGTGGCGTTATCGAAGCAGGGCCGGCTGATGGTGGTCGAGGAGTCTGGCCACTACATTCAGCTCGACCAGCCGTCCGCTGTGATCGACGCAATTATCGAAGTCGTTCATGCGCAGTCTTCGGCAACCTCCGCAGATTCGCTTTAACAGCACATAGCCGCTCGATCGGCGATTGCCGGACCAAGCAGGCGAGTAACCGCATGGGCTATTGAGACTTCGCCGTCATGACCGGGAGGACCGTTGTTCGATAGCGCGCGTAGCGGATCGACGCAGCCCCTTGTGTGCCAGTAACGATTGCCTTCAACGTGCACCGGGGCCAGCCGTTGCGGCATTGGAGTCCGACTTGTTTCGCATCCGTGAAAATTCCAGACAGGCTAATTTCCCTCTGAATCCGATGCACAGCGATTCTTGTTGCCGAACATGGACTTGCCTGATCCACCTGCAGATTCGCCAGCGCTGCTGATTCAGGATCGCGCCTATCAGCGCGCCGCCGCAAAGCTGTACGAGGGTCGCTACGTTAACGCCGCAGCTGCATTCAACGCCATCGCCGCCGACGCGCAATCGCCCTGGCAGCCTTGGGGACGGTATCTGGCGCTGCGTGCACGGTTGCGGCATATAGAGGTTACGCCGCCGCTGCTTGGCTCGGCTTATTGTGGTTCACCCGAGTGTGCCGCCGATCGGCAGAAGCAGGCTGGCTGGATTAGCAGCGAGTCGGCTGGCTTGCGCAGCGACATCGCTTTTGCCATGGCTGAGGTACATCAGCGTGGTCAGGCAGGCGAACATACAGATGAGCTGACGCGTTTAGGTGAGCTGTTGTCGCTAGTCACTGCGCGCTTTGCTCCCGAACTGCGACTTCAGGAACTGGCGAGCGAATTCGCCAATCCGGATCTAGCCGAAGATCGCCTGCGTCTAGTGCTGGCAGACTATTTGTACCTGCATCGGCAGCACCCGGCTGCCGAACCCATGGGCGAGTGGTTGAGATTGAACCCGGCGACTTTTCGTTCCACGGGTCCTGGTTGTACGGATGCGCCACCTGCCGATGATAACGGCCGGATCGACGCCGAGAAATCATCTTGCACGCGCCAGCAATTCAGCGAGAAAGCGTTAGCGCGCTACCAAACAGACCCGCAGCAACGCGCTTGGCTATTTACCGCCGTCAGCTTCGCTGATCGCCATGATTCGCACCGCACAGCGTTGATTCAGGCACTGGATGCGGTGCCTGATGAGCATCCTGGGGCCGCCACTTTTGCACTTCACCGATTGCGCTTGGCTGATCCTGGTGAGGCCGACCCGTTGGCGCAAGCGCTGCTGCAGCGAGCCGAACTGCAAGCAGACTATTCGGCTCGCAATCGGGTCCACGAGTACGCGATGCGCAACAGCCAAAGTCTGCCCGAATTCTGGAAGCACGCGCTGCGTACTGTGGGCACGCCCTATGACCCGAACGTCGACGGGCCAATGCAGGCCGAGCAGGCTTTGACGACCGAACTGGCCGCGGCTTTTGACGCCGACGGACAATGGGTGATCGATCATGAACTGCCCACCGAGATGTTGCTGGCAACCGCAAGGGACGCGCCCTGGCCGAATGCGCGCAAGCGGCAGGTCGCGGAGCTGGTCTGGGCTCGCGCAGTACTGCTTGAAAACGTTGTGCGAGCTCGCCAGGCCGTCGAGTTGGCGATCAGCTACGGGCCGGAAGAACCTACCCGGCTGCAGCCGCTTCAGGCCATTGACGATGACGACCGCTTCTTGCTCGAGAGCCGCCTCCTGCTTGGGTCGGTGCGTCCCATGATCGGGAACTGGTGCACGTTTAACCGACCGCTCGCCAATCACCTAGAAGCCTGGAGAAGTGATGCATGGGATTGGCCTGGCGTTTACCAACGCGATGCCGCCAGCCGCCTGCTGAATGCTGATCAGCGGCAAACTTGGCGTGACGAACGCGAGCGCTTGGAAGCAATTCCATTTAGCACCAATGTGCGGATGCAAGCCGCTCTCCAGCTTGCCGCACAGCATCCGGCCGACCCACGTGCGCCTAGCGTGCTTAGAACAGCCGTCTATGCACCGCGGTTCAACTACTGTGGCGACGAATCGACTAGTCAGCTGTCACGCAAGGCCTTTGCTTTGTTGAAGGCCAAGTATCCCGATTCGGCAGCGGCAAAACAGACCAAGTACTGGTACAAACCGGGGCGCTAGTCCGAGCCCATCTTTGTATCTTGCAGGCAGCGTTTCTCAACGGCCGTAGTTTAGGCAGCGCGGTCATCGCTACACAATGACCGACCGCCTGCCGTGAGTTTGGCCTACTTCGCCAGACCGCTCTCGCTCCCGAACTGTTTGATGAGCTCTGTGATATTGCTCTTGAGCACTCTGCCCATATCGCCACCGCCGATGCCGACCGACAGGTTGCTCTTGGACTCCGCTTGGAATTTCACAGCGCCGCTGTCGGCATCGGTGGCGGTCAAGGTTGAAGTCACGCCACCCCTGCCGGCGCCGAAGCCGACGAAATAGCGCAACGCACGATTGCCGTAGCGAACTTCGGTGTCGATTTCCACAGCCAGGGTGCGACTGGATTCGACCGGTGGGTCAGTCAGCAGGGTCAACCGGCTGCGTCCCAGATAGTTGTTGATTTGGGTTAAGGACTGCGCGTGCCATTCGACCATCTTGTCCTGCAGCGCCTGATTGTCCTTGGCAGCTTCCTCCTTGGAATAGACCCGCACATCCTTGACATAGGCCGCCTGATACCCAGACCAGTTTGCGCTTGCCACTTCAGTTCTTACGTGAGCGACACCGCACCCATAGAGAGTAGTCAGGACCAGCAAGAGCAGTGAAAGCTTGAGTGAGACGGTGCGCATGAGGAAGTTCCGATGGCGAGGGCAACCCGACGATAGTCAGGACATATCGCCGAATAGGCAAGTAAATTCTCCTCCCGGTCGGCGATCTACACAGGCAGTGCGCTACGGACCGCTCGCCAATCACATAGCAGCCTGGAAAAGTGATGCATGGGACTGGCCAGGCGGTTATCAGCGTGATGCCGCCAGCCGCCTGCTCAATGCTGATCAGCGGCAAACTTGGTTTGACGAACTCGAGCGCTTGGAAGCGACCCATTCAGCACCAATGTGCGGATGCAAGCCGCTCTCCAAGTTGCCGCTCAGCGTCCTGCCTACCCACTAGTTGTGCTTGGCTGCGACCCAAGGTTGGCCTCTCGCGTCGCGCGATCTCAGCGTTGGCTACAGCGTCAGCTGCCAGTTTTCCCAAGCGCGGTCCGCCTGTGCACCCAGCGATTGATAGAAAGCCTGGGCGGCACGGTTTTCCGGCAGCACGGTCCACTTGATTTGCCCCGCACCGAGATTGCGCGCCTGAGCGATCACCGCGTTCATCAGTGCTTTGCCCACGCCGCCGCTGCGAGTTTTTGCATCGACGTAGAGCTCCTTCAGCACCAGAGTCGGGTGCAGATCGAAGGTCCAAGGGATGCAGTAGGTGACGGCCATGCCGAGTAGCTGATCACTGTCGGCTGCAGTCGCGACCCAGGCATAGAAGTCAGGCTGCTCGCTCAATC
>QIMA01000500.1 GCA_003233535.1 Rhodanobacteraceae bacterium | reverse complement strand
CAATCACGGTGGAGGCGTTTTTCAGACGACTGGCACGGGCAGTCTCGATGCTGGCGTTGCTCGCGCGGGCCGCGAAGGACTCTTCCGATCGCAGGGCGGGCGTTGTGTGGTCGTTCAGCGAGCTACCCGGGGAAGTAGATTCGCTTGACTTTGCCGGTGCACTCGCCGTTGATCGATCGAACAGCAAAATGGGTGAGCGTCGTCGCTGCTCGGCGAGTCGCCGTGCGGCTTCGGCTTGACGCAAGGCTTGGCGTTGCAGTTCCGCCTCGATCTCGCGCCGATAGGGGTCGTCACGCGGCGCACTTTGCACCGCTGCCGGTTTAACCGCGGGCACCGGTGTTGGCAGACGTGGGGGTTCGTTCGGCGTGCGTGCACGAAACGGCTCAGGACTTTGCGCGGTCAACGCGGGCTCGACGTTGCCCGCAGGTTTGTTAATAAACCACAGCAGCAAGGCAACAATCGCGACGCCAAAAACAGCAACCAGCCAGTTGTTGTGGCGTGCCGGTGCCGCCACCTGGGGAATGCCGCGGTCCTGCAGTAGCGATTCGTGGTCTTCACCAGCGGTCGGTGGCTGGTCGGTGCTGGCCACGTTTAAGCCCCTTCGTCCCGGTTGCGCGGTGAGTTCATGTCCAGCGCCGGCTCGCCCGAGTAGGCGTCATTGAATATGCAGGTCACAGTGTTGCCGTTTCGTAAGGTGAACTGTCGGCCAATCCGGTGTACCACCAGGTACCGGCCCTCGACCTGGTAGTTCACCAGGGATTCGTTTTGTCCGCTGTCGACTAAAAAGATCGCCGGCGTGTCGGTGCGCTCGTCAAACTCAAAGTAGGTGAACTGGCCGTTGTCGAAAATACGCACCGGCACCTGTGCGGTGTCGCCAGAAAAACTGTAGTTAAAGTTCCAGTCGGCCGGCGCTGAACCGCGCGCGTTGGGTTGCACCAAGGCGCGTTGGGATTGCTCGGAGAAACTCCTTTGTACCATTAACAGTTCCGCATCGTCCTGCGGGTAGTGAAACCTCAAGGTCCAGGTCATGTCTTGATCGCGGTGTGGTGTTGATTGTTTGGCTTCGAGCGCAAAAGTGTAAATACGTTGTGGGCTGGCATGAACCGCGCTCGCCGGTAAGGCGGTGACAATGGTCAGGTTGGTTTCGGCGTTCTCTTCGATGGGTTTGACGAACAGCAAATTGCCTTGCTCGTTGGGCACCACCTGCCAGGACAAGGAATCGCCGATCGAGATGTTCTCAATGCGTTCGTAATCGGCAAACTGAATCAGGGTTTGATAGCCGTAGTGCCCGGTGATCTTTACCACGTCACGTGCGTTGTACACCACCGTTCGTACCCGTGCATCGGTGCTGCCGGGTTTGGAGGTCTGTTCGGCGAGAGCCGGCAGAGTGGTGCTGCACAGCACTGCGCACAACAGCAGTCGTGCAGGGAACAAGGGCGTAAACGACGATGGCTTCATTGGCTCTGGCCTCTCATTATTTGGATAGAATTTCCTGGTCGGATCGATAGCTTGTGACCTTAAAACCCAAGGGGTTTTCAAACCGATCTTGCAATCGGCTTGGGCTTTGGACGTACTTAAAGCTCATAATCGCAATCCAATGCTCACGATTGGCATCGCGCTCGCCAGCTTGGGTGTCGGTGTGGTAACGCACCGCTGCGGTGTGCTGGTTTAAGAACGAGACGTTTTTGATGGTCACTTCAACCGTGCTGTGATACGCGTAGCGCTCGGTCGGTCGTTCCAAGTTGGATCGATCGTAGAGCGCTCGATAGTCCGCCAGTGCGGTGTCATCGGAGTGCAGTGTCACGGTGCGAAAATGTTCTTTTAAGTCGGCGGGATCGTAGGTCTCGCGCGCGATGACGTATTGCACCAGGTTCGCCATGGTGACCGCTTCGTCCTCGGACAGGTCGCCGGGTTTTAGGCCCTGGGTAACTTCGAGATGCCCGGTTTGTGTGTCGAGTGTGACGAGGTACGGTGCAAATTCTTTGAGCGGCAGTACCAATACCAGCGCGAGTAAGGACAGCAGGGCGAGGGCGGCAGAGACCGCCGCAATGATCCACGCGCGCGTGCGCGATTGTTGCAGTCGGCCGTAGACTTCCCGGTCCCAGGTTTCGCCGTCGGTAAAGTAGTCGGGTTGTCGCTCGCTCACGATGAGCGCGCCTCGTCACGCACCGTGCGCGCGTTCCAGCCATCGCCGGCGGGACCGCTGAGGCCTCGCGAGCGGGCGGCGACTTGTTTGCTTGGTGACTGAGCCGTACTGGTCTCCGCGGATCCAGATCCCGACTCGAGCTCGGGACGGCCGCGCTTTCGGAGCCGCTCGGCCAGGGATGAGTAGGTACGGCTGGCGCCGGTTCCGGCGAGGCCTGCGGCACCTTGAAGGCTTCGCCCATACGCGCCCAGGCTGGACAAGGAAAAACCGCCGGCAACCCCGGCCGCCCAGCCCATGATTTGTTGTGCGAGCAAGAACGCAGCGGCCATCACCAACGCGTACGGTGCGATTTGCGTTAACGAGGCAGTGCCGGCGCTGGCGGCAGAAATGAGCGGTGCCGAAGCGGTGTCCAAGATCGAGATAATCAACAACAGCATCGCGTAGGTGAAGATCGGGATCAACGCGAACGCGAGCAGTTGTCGCACCCAGCCCTCGAAGATGGGCCGGGTGGCGTCAAACAGGTAGAGCAGGATAAAAAACGGCGCGAGTGCGAGCAGTACGGCCACGGCGAGCTTGGCGAGCATCAACAAGAAGGTGACGTAGCCAACGGTGAGCAAGGTGATCAACCACACCACCGCGGCGAGTAAGATCGGTCCGGGACTGGTGAGCCCGCCGTTATTCCACAACAATGCGGCCGACTGCAGACCACGATCGTAGATCAGTCCGACTGAGGCGTTAATGCCGCCGGCATCCCCGCCGCTGGTGACCAGCAAGGCGGTGGCAATCGATTCCGGGACGTCGGTGAACAGCGTGAACACGATGCCGATCAACAAGCCCACGTTGGTGACCAGTACGTAGATGAAACCGAGCTTGAACAGGCGCGGAAAGAGCTCACCGAGGGAAAGATTCAATCGGCCGATCAAAATCAAATAGCCCATGACCACCACGAACAAAATCATCATCGCAGTGATCCAGTCATTGGCCACGGCGTTGAACGAAATCCACGCATCAAATATGAAGGTACCCACAGCGGCATCAGTGGCATCGAGAATGGACTCCAGCACGCTTTAGATACTCCCTTCGAGCGAGCCGGGCCGGCGACGGATGCCAAGATCCTCAAGCGACTGACCCTCGCCCTGAATGGCACGATCGTAGGGATCGCAGTCGCGAAAGCCGGGCATATTCGGCAGTCTCCAGCCCGGTGATTGGTTGGCGCGCCGCACAACATCTTGTCGCTGTATCTCATCGCGGCAGGCAGCGATGTTGGTGATGGCCTGCGCCCACCATTGCCAAAATACCGGCTCCTGCAGGTGGCGCGGTGCCAGATTATTGACGCCATTCAAGCGCAGGTGCTCGGTCAGTTGCTTGGCCCAGGCGACGCACTCGGTAGTGAATACACTGTTGGTCGGGGATGCGGGCGCGGCAAAATAATCGTTGCAGATGGGCTTGACGCCGCCACCGGCTTTGACCAACAGGTACAGCCGGTCCTTGTCAACCGTGGCAAGTGGCGAGGGCGCCACCGCATCCACGGTGTTGGGCTCGCCGCAGGCGAGCAGCATCAGCACCGGCAATAACACCAGGAATCTCACGGCAACGTGCTCCAGCGTGAAGGTATTGTGTTGACAGCTTTGGGCCTATCGCAAGGCACCGATTCACTGCCTTGGCGAAAGCCCTCGGTGCAGGGGGCTTTCAGGTCGCGATGCGCACAGCCGCTTGCGATGATGCAGCTCAGCGCGACAGCGCACAGGATTCGGATCAATTTGCATTGCATGTCAGGTTTACTCCGTCGGAATGTCTTCTAAGCGATAGGTTTGGTAGCGCAGCATCGCGGCCATGTTGGTGGCATCGACCAGCGCCTGGTTGTCGGCCGCCGCTTGTTGTTGCACGTTAATGGTTTGCAGGCGTACCAGTTCGTTCAGGGCCAGGCCATTCTCAGCCACCACGCGCACGTTCAGGTCCGCACTGGCCTTGCTGTCCGGAGCGCTCTCGATGCGCGCCATCAAGGATTCGTAATTGAGGGTGCGTTGCGTGGCCTCATCAAACGAACGCTCGGCAACCGCCATGCCGGCGTACGCGGTA
>QIMA01000530.1 GCA_003233535.1 Rhodanobacteraceae bacterium | reverse complement strand
CTGCAGGAGCGGTGTAGTGGTTCATACACCCGACTGCAGAAAAATCGCTGGGCGATCAAGGGCCTAGCGAGGGCGCGTGAAGTTTATGAAATACCCGGGCTAGTGCAAAGGCCGGGCGTGCGCCGCGCCGCGGAAGATCGCGTTGGCGAAGATCACATTGAGGCCGTCAAGGTAGGCCCGCTTGTTTGGATTCTGGGTGAACGCGATGACCTGTCCGCGGCCCTGGCTTTGCACCACAGCAAAGGGTTTGTAGGCGAGCTGGCGGCGGTTCTCATCCCAGATGTAGCCGCTCGCGAGCAGCTCATCGTCGGCGCGAAAGCGGGCAACGTTGACGCCGGAATCCAGGCGAATCGGCGTGTAGATATCGGAGCCTTCAACCAGCACGTTGAGCGTTTCAGCGACACCAGCAGCCATCCAGTGATCGGGGTCGACATCGGCGTAGGCGAGAACCCCGCCCATTTGATCGGGTGCCTTCTTTTCGGCGGCGATAGCTGATGCTAGCTCCTCGGCGCTAGTCAGGAACGTGCCAGCAACGGTGGCTTCCTTGTTGTCGTCGTCTTTGCCCGGCTTGCCAGCGTCCGGTTTGCCTTTGCCCTTGCTGTCGTCTGCTTCGATCGCAGCGTTCTCACGGCGGATGGAAATCAGGTCAACGTTGGCGTCAGCGATAAAGCGCGTCGCAGTGCCGATGGCAATCAAGACTCCGCCTTTCTCCACCCATTGCTTGAGACTGGCGATGCCAGGCTTGCCGAGCACCGCCGCGTAGCCGCTGCCGCCAAACGACGACTCTTCCGGCAGGATCAGCACGTCAAAGTCATGCAGGTCCACGCGGGATAAATGCCGGGTGCGGATAGGTACGATCGGGAAACCAAACTGTTGTTCGATGACAAAGCGCATATTGCCAGCGCTGGTGGGGCTGGTCGGTGAGTCCCAGGCCATCGCGACTTTGGGCAAGTTGTGGCGGACCACGTTGCCGCTGCCGAAGTTGGGTCCATCGCTCACCCAACTGTCGTTCACCGCCACGACGCTGGCGCCGCTGCTGGCTGCCAGCGTCGATACGGCGGCATGTAACGATGGCTCATTGTCAGCGACATCAATAATCAGCGTGCCTGACGGGTAGCGTGTGCCCTGGTGAGTAAAGGTCAAATCGGTGCTCTTGAGCCGAATTTCCTGACGCAGGGCTAGTGCCAGGAAACGAACAGCGGTCACTTGGCCCCAGGGAATCAAGTAGGCGACCTTGGCCTGGCCGCCGCTGATCGCACCAGGCTGCTGCAGATCGGCGCTTGCGGGGCGCGTATCGACGCCAATGGCGCGAGCGCAGGCAACCGTGTCGACATTCATCATTAACGGCAAAGACCATGCCGTTACGTCATAGATCTGATGCGCGATGCCCTTGGCGCGGCGGCGTTCTTGCTCGGCGACGAAATCGGCATCCATGTCGATCTGGGTGTCGAGCAGGCTGCGCACCAACCGCTTCGCCGGTTGAGCGAGATTGATGACGTAACTACCGGCATCGAAGGACTGGCCACAGGCACGAAAGGCCTGGGTCGCGGTACCCACTTCGACACCTTGGGCGACCAAAAGGCCGGCGAGCTTGTCGGCACCGGCTTGGTCAGCTTGGGCGGGCAGCACATAGGCGCGAACATCTTCGCTGCCGCCTTCAGCAATAGCCGACAGCTGGTAATCGTAGAAGTCCTGCAGGAATTTCTGTCGATTCTGCGCCACGGTTTCGGCGGTGCCGAGCGAGGTGAGGAAGTGATTGAAGACCGTGTCGGCGTAGGTCATCACGTTGCCGTCGTACTGCCGAATCAGCAGCCCGCGAGAGGATGCTTGTTCGTAAGTCATCGCGATGCTGCCGAAATAGGACGGCCAACTGGCTCCGTACCCGGGGTAGAAGGCGTCGAAGTCTTCACGGGTGTAGTAGTCGCGACCGTAGTGGTCAAACCAGCGCGCGTTGGTCTTACCAAACAACGCGAGGCTGGCGCGCTGATCGGCGGCGATATGCGGGTTGTAAGGAATGGCCTCTGGCGAAAAATAGTAGGTTTGATCCGAGCCCATCTCGTGAGCATCGACGAAGGCGACCGGGTACCACTGCTGTAGCGCCTCGACGCGGCCGCGTGACTCGGGTTGCGTCATCACGAACCAGTCGCGGTTCATGTCGAACAGATAGTGATTGGTGCGCCCACCGGGCCACGGCTCGTTGTGTTCGGCGGAAAAACGGTCGGCGCTGGGTACGAGGCCTTCGGCCATCTCGAATTGGTGAATAAAGCGATCGCGACCGTCTGGGTTCTGCATCGGGTCGATGACCACAACCGTGCTGCTCATGATCTGACTGACCCGCTCATCACCGCGCGCGGCGAGCAGGTGATAAGCAGTCATCATTGCGGCGTCAGTGGATGAAATCTCATTGCCGTGGACGCCGTAGGACAACCAAGTTACCGCTGGCTGCGATTCGATGATGTTGCTTGCTGCCGCGCGATCAGTGCCGCCCGCATTACGCAGCTGCTGCATGCCGGCCTTGATGCCGTCGATGTTTGCGATGTTCTCCGGCGAACTGATGACCACATACACAAGATCACGGCCTTCCCAGCTAGTCGCATAGCGGTGCACGGAGACACGATCGGGAGCGGCCTGTTTCAGCGCGGCGAAGTATTTCAGTGTTTCGTGATGCCAGCTGATGCGCGCACCCGCTTTGTGACCGAGCACCGATTCCATCGTCGGAATCGCCGGATCGTAGTCGGCGTCGGGCCAGGTGACGGATGCACGCTGCGCATAGGCCGTGGTCGCCAGCAGCATTGCGGCAAGGAAGGTGGTAAGTCGCATGGGAATGCCTTGCCTGTCGTGTGAGCCGGCTACGGTACTTGCTTGTTCTGGAAGTTTCGAGCCCGCCGGCGAGACTATCGGTAGTACGCGTTGAGGCGATCTGGTCGTTTCGTCGTCGGTTGGCGATATCAGCAGGCCAGCAAGCTCAAATCTGAACTCGCTACTTTCGGTACACAGCACTGCGGTGACCGATTCTCACGACGAGCACGCGCACGGCCCCATCTTCGATGCTCGCAATGATTCGAAAATCGCCAACGCGGTACTTCCAAAATTCGCCGAGCTTAGACCCTCTCAGTGCCTCGCCAATGCTGCGTGGGTCGTCCTTAGCAGCAAGTCGGCCGTGTAAAAACACCAGGATGCGCTTCGCCGTTTGTGGGTCTAGCTTTCCCAATTCACGTTCAGCGGTGCTGTCAAACTCAATCTTCCAGACCATAGCGCTGCATCAGCTTTTCGAGTGAAACCGATTCGGAGTCGCCCGCCCGATTAGCAATCAGGCGTTGCTCCGCCAAATACAAGTCTTCAAGGTCTTCCAGGTGCTGGAGAATGGCCTCGCGGGCATAGAAGGTTTTGGTACGGCCGGTGGCACGTGCGAGGGCTTCCAGCCGGCTTTCCACCTCGGCTGGCAATCTGATGGCAAGCATTTTCTTGGGTCCTAAAGGGAAGCGCTATACAAGTATACGCTGGCGATCGGGGAAGTTCTGTATTCGCGCGGATTCAGTTCGATCTTCGGCGAGTGGCGTACGACGCAGGAAGCGCAGAAAAACAATCGATCCTTCGGTGAATCGCTGCGCTTCCCGCTCCCTGAAAAACCGGTTCGCGTTCGCGTTTATGCGCGTGACGATGGCAACGCATTTTTCATGGTCTGGACCGTGGATGTCGATCCGGACGCGCTCGACGTAGTGCGCAAGCATCGGCCCATCGACACCGCGCCTATAGCGATTCGGCACAGCGGTCCGTCCGCGCAGAAAGTGGATCTGCTGATGCTCGGCGATGGCTACACCGAGGCCGAGCGCGAGAGCTTCTTAGCGGATGCGCGACGAATGGCCGATGCGCTGTTTGCGCTGTCGCCGTATCGCGAACGCGCCGATGACTTCAACGTCTGGGCGTTGATGGTGGCGTCGCCGCAGTCGGGCGTGTCGCGACCGTCGACCAATAGCCACCGCTGGACTCCGGTCGGTACGCAATATGACGCCTTCGGCAGCGAGCGCTACGTGCTGACCTTTGACAACGCCGGCTTCCGCGATGTCGCCCAGCACGCGCCCTACGAATTCGTCGAGATTCTGGTCAACAATGAAACCTACGGTGGCGGCGGGATATACGGGCTGTACGCGACTGCGGATACGTCGCTGCCTACGCCGTGGCCAAAGGCGGAGTTGGTGCTGAATGCCGGGGACACACAGCGTTCCAAGAGCAGAGCGAT
>QIMA01000162.1 GCA_003233535.1 Rhodanobacteraceae bacterium | reverse complement strand
CTGATCGAAGTGTTGGTCAAAGTGGCTCAAGATTTGGACGCGCAAATGGAAGACGCCAGCGGGATGGAGAAAAAGGCCTTTGAGCGACGCGTCAAATCGCTCGTTGAGGACTACCCTCCGTTACCTGACTTTTCGCGCTTCCACGATCACTTCTGCCCGGGTAAGGCACATGGAACCACCGAAGGCGACATCCGCTCCGCCTTCTTCATGGCCTATGACGAAGACAACTGCGATTACTTCCCATTGGAAGACGGCTCCATGGAGGCAGCCATGGACGCCGGTCGCGAACTGGTCTCCACAGCCTTCATCATCCCCTATCCCCCAGGTTTTCCCATCCTGGTTCCAGGACAGGTAATCTCCAAGGAGATTTTGCACTTCATGCGCGCCCTAGACGTCAAGGAGATCCACGGCTATCGCCCAGACTTGGGGCTGCGCGTATTCACTGATGAGGCACTCGAAGGTGCCGCGAACAACTGAACCCGCGCTTTGAACCCTGCTTGGGAGACCGATCAATGCCCGCACGTCGCAAGCTCAAGAACATCTCCGAGGTCCGCCGTTATTTTCACCGTTTCGAAGAGCCAGTTTATTTCGTCAGCGCTACCAACTTCAACCTGCTGGGTCTGGACGAGTGGGTCAAAAACCTAAAGTTCATTAGCTATGTCGATTGCTACGATGGCCAGCACCCCAACGTGTTCTGCCCATCGGAACAGCCACACGCGGAATTTCAGTCCATCGAAGACATCAACAATTACCTTCTACAGCACAAGGAAGTGATCGACTACATTGAGCGGCGCGGCGGCAAGCCGAAGCTGATCTTCCTGATGTTCGATGAACAGACCGAAGAACTGGCCGCCGAGATCGGTGCCAAAGTTTGGTTTCCCAAAGCCAAGTTGCGTAACCGCCTCGACAACAAGATCGAGACGGTACGCATCGGCAACAAGGCCGGCGTACCCAGCGTGCCCAATGCTCTGAGCCGAATCACGGACTACCAGCAACTGCTGAAGGTCGCGCTGAAGGTCGGCTTAGGTAAGGACTTGGTTCTGCAATCGGCTTACGGTGATTCGGGCCACACCACCTTCTTCATCAAGTCTGAGGCCGACTTCCGCAAGCATCAGCACGAGATCATTGATCAGGGCGAGATCAAGGTGATGAAGCGGATCAACTGCCGTGGTGCGGCGATTGAAGCATGTGCGACCAAAGAGGGCACCATTGTCGGTCCTTTGATGACCGAACTGGTTGGCTTCAAACAGCTCACCCCCTATCGCGGCGGCTGGTGCGGCAACGAGATTTTCGCCAACGCCTTCTCCGCCCGCGTCCGTGATCAGGCTCGCGCCTATACCTTCGCTTTCGGCGAACAACTGCGCAAAGAGGGTTATCGCGGCTACTTCGAGCTCGATTTTCTGATCGACACCAAGACACGCGACATTTACCTGGGTGAGCTGAACCCGCGCATCACCGGCGCCAGTTCAATGACCAACCATGCCGCATTCGCCCACGCCGATGCGCCATTAGCGCTATTCCACTTGCTTGAGTTCTGCGAGAAGCCCTTTACCCTGGACATCGCCGAGCTGAATGCGCGCTGGGCTGATCCGGAGAATATCGATTCGTGGTGTCAGATGGTGATCAAACACACCGATGACTCGATAGACCGGGTCACTCGGGCGCCGCAAACCGGCATCTGGCGGATGAACGACGATGGTGACGTGACTTTCGATCGCTTCGACTATCACCGCCGCGCGGTCAGCAGTGAAAACGAAGCCTTCTTCCTGCGCATACTCAAGCCCGGCGACTATCGCTACGAAGGCGCCGATCTCGGCATCTTGGTGCTGCGGGGCCGCGGCATGACCGACCGTTTCACCCTGACCGAGCGTTCGCAGCGCTGGATCGAGGGCATGCGCAAGCAGTATCTGGCCCAGCCAGTCACCGGTGAATTACCCGAGCACGTGGCCGAGCACGCGTTCAAGTTCCAATAGCGCCGCGCGGCGTGCACTCATCAGCCGAGTTCAAGCCGCCGGAACATCGCAGGAGAGGAAAAGCCGCCCGTGGATTTTAGCTTCAGCGCCATTGCCGATGACGCCGAAGGGCTCGCTTGGCAGAGCTTATTCAAGTGCCTTTGGCCGGCCTACCGAAGCTGGTATCTGCGTGACGGGCACCTAGCCCGGCCAAGTTTTCTGGCCTGCCGGCGAGCGCTGGAAAAGCACATGCCGGAGTTCGTCGATCGCTGGGCAGAACTGGCAGAACTCGCGGGCGGCAGCGATGTGGCTGCGCGCTTTTTGAGCCTGTGGTGTCCTCCAGCGTACGACAGCGCCTGTTCGCAGGCGGTTTGGCCGGGCGCCGAACCACTGTTGGTGCGCAACTACGATTACTCGACCAAATACTTCGACCGCGTGATCTTGCGTACCAACTGGGGTCGACATCGGGTGTTGGGCACGAGTGACTGCTTGATCGGATTGGTCGATGGGGTGAACGACGCCGGACTGGCCTTATCGCTCACCTTTGGCGGCCGGCGCACGGTGGGCGAAGGCTTCGGCGTTCCCATCGTTCTACGTTATGTCTTGGAAACCTGCAGTAGCGCACCGGAAGCAGCCAAGGTACTGGCCCGCATTCCCACCCACATGGCCTACAACGTCACCGCGCTAGACGTTGACGGCCGTCGCGCCACGGTGCACTTGGCACCAGACCGTCCTGCGCAGATCACTTCAGCCGCGGTCGCCACCAATCACCAACCAGGCGACCGATCGCGCGATCGCGCCTATCAATCGGCGACCATTGAGCGCGAGCGCTATTTACTCAACCGATTGATGCTGCACGAAGAGACCCAGGAGCGTTTTATTTCCGCGTTTCTGCGCCCACCGCTGTTTTCGCTAGCCTACGAGCGCGAGCGCGGCACGCTCTACACTGCGGCAATTTGGCCGTGTCGGCGAGAGATCAGCTATCGCTGGCCACACTCAAAGTGGACCTTAAGTGTCGACCACTTTGAACCTGGATCAAAGGTGGTTCATTACCCGCTGCCGACCACTAAAGCGTCTTAGCCCGGTCTGACGAGCATCTCTGCTAGGCTCCTCGCGGTCACCGCACCATCCAGATAGCGCCTCAGAACGGGTTTCTGTGCGTTTCACAGCTGCACTCGCAGCTCGACCATCGAGAATCTTATGTCCAGCACCACCACGTCCAATCCCGAGCGCCCTCGCCTACACAAAGAGCTGCGCCGCTTCGGCTTCTTCGCGCTCGCCTTCGGCTCGATGATCGGCGTCGGCTGGGTTACCTCGATTGGCAGTTGGCTAGGGCAAGCTGGCCCGGCTGGCGCGCTAATCGCCTTCCTCATCGGCGGCGCGATCATGCTCTGCATCGGGCTTTGCTATGCGGAACTGACCCCGATGCTGCCGGTAGCCGGCGGCGAAGTCGCTTATGCCTACAAGGCGTTTGGCAGCTTTAAGGCATTCGTAGTTGGCTGGGCGCTGGCTTTCGGCTACGTCAGCATCTCCGGCTTCGAGGCGATATCAATTGGCAAAGTGCTCAGCTATTTGTTCCCCGCAATCGACGTCTGGCCGCTCTACGAGTTTGCTGGTTCCACCGTCTACGCCAGCCATTTGCTGCTCGGCGTGCTTTGCACCGGATTGATTACCTGGGTGAACTGGACTGGCGCCCGCGCTGCGGCGCGTCTGCAGGTCTGGCTCACCATCGCCTTTGTCGCAGTCACTTTAGTGTTCGTTGTGGCCGGCATTGGCGGCGGCAGCACCGAGAATCTGCAGCCGCTGTGGGTAGTCTCGCCCAGCGGTGGATTGATCGCCGGCATCCTCGCCGTGCTGGTCACAATTCCCTTTTGGTTCGTCGGTTTTGACACGATCCCGCAAGGTGCCGAGGAAGCCTCCAACAGCGTGTCTCCCCGTACCTTGGCATTCCTCATCGTCGGTTCGATCGTTGCCGCAACCGCTTTCTACCTACTGATCATCATCAGCGTCGGCATGACCGGCCCCTGGCAAGAGATGATCAGTGCTGACCTGCCCGCAGCGCGAGCATTTGAGAACGCCTTTGAAGCACCGTGGCTGTCGAAGATGGTTTTGATCGCAGCACTGTTGGGCTTATTCACCAGTTGGAATGGCTTTTTCTTAGCCGGTTCGCGAGTGATATTCGCCCTCGGCCGCGGCCATATCATTCCCAAGCAGTTCGGCGCCACGCACGCCGTACACGGCACGCCACACTGGGCCATCGCCATGATCGGTGGCCTGACCGCGTTGGCCCC
>QIMA01000598.1 GCA_003233535.1 Rhodanobacteraceae bacterium | reverse complement strand
CAGCGATTTTTTCTCAGTCGGGTGTATGAACCACTACACCGCTCCTTCGGAAAAACCACTGGGCAATCAATGTCCTGCGCGATCATCGCACGAGTTCATGAAATATCCGGGCTATGTCCTGCGCGAGCATCGCGCGAGTTCATGAAATCCCGGGCTAGGTGAGGCGATTGTTGCGATTTTGCCTTTCCAATTGGGAAAAAGTGCACACCGAGTGTTGTGTTCAGTGCCGCTGACGAGATTGCCGCTATCCTGCCTGTCGGATGAGTGATCGGCAGCTAGCCGGGAGTATCGGGTGTTCGAAGTTACTGCGCGGGGTCGCGAACTGCAGGCAAGGCTGCAGGAATTCATGGACCAGGAGATCTACCCTGCCGAGGCTCAGTTCGCCGAGCATTTGGCTGATCCCGACAAGCGTTGGACTATCCCGACGTTCTTGGAAGAGCTCAAGTCTAAAGCTCGTGCACTAGGTCTGTGGAATCTGTTCCTGCCCGACGCTCGCTACGGCGCCGGCTTGTGCCACCTGGACTTCGCGCACTTGGCTGAAATCATGGGTCGCTGCGTTTTCGCTGCCGAGGTATTCAACTGCAGCGCACCGGACAGCGGAAACATGGAGGCTCTGGTCCTGCATGCCAGCGACGAGCAGCGCGAACGTTGGCTGCAGCCGCTGCTCAATGGCGAGATTCGTTCGGCCATAGCGCTGGCAGAGCCTGGAGTCGCTTCTAGCGATCCAAGCAACCTGATGAGCACACTGTCTAAGCGTGATGAGGGCTACATCCTGCACGGCCGCAAGTGGTGGGTGAGTGGCGCCTGTGACCCTCGCTGCTCGGTCTTGTTGGTGATGGCTCTTAGCCATCCCGAGGCACCGCTGCACCAGCGCTACAGCATGCTGTTGGTTCCGCAACAAACCCATGGTGTAAAGGTCACTAGGGCACTGCAGACATTTGGCTACGACGCTGCCCCCTTTGGCCACGGCGAAGTCGAGTTTGATCAGGTCTGGCTGCCCGAAGACAGTGTGCTGGCAGCGCCGGGGAAGGCTTTTGAAGTGGCGCAAAGCCGCTTGGGCTCGGGCCGCGTGCACCAAGCTATGGCTTTGATCGGTTTGGCGCAGCGTGCCTTTGAAGCCATGCTCAAGCGCGCAGCTGACCGGGTCGCCTTCGGCCGAGCTATCGGCCAGCACGGCATGACCCACCAAGCAATCGCCCGCTCTCGCTGTGAGTTGGAGCAGGCACGGCTACTCACACACGCGACCGCGTCGATGCTGGATCGCCGCGGTAGCCGGTTAGCCCGAGAACACTTGGCGATGGTTAAAATCGTCGTCCCACAAATGGCCTGCAGCGTCATTGACCGAGCAATTCAGGTGCATGGCGGTCTGGGACTGAGTCAAGACAGCTTCTTAGCCAATGCCTACGCGGTGGCCCGGGCGCAGCGCATCGCCGATGGTCCCGATGAGATTCACATGACCTCACTGGCGCGCTTATTGAGTTAGCCCGGATATTTCCACGCGCCCTCGCTAGGCCCTTGATCGCCCAGCGATTTTTCCTCCGTCGGGTGTATGAACCACTACACCGCTCCTGCGGAAAAACCACTGGACAACCAATGTCCTGCGCGATCATCGCGCGAGTTTATGAAATATCCGGGCTAGGTTTCCTTTACAGGCGCGGTTTTGGCATGAAGACCGCCGACCGTGGCAGACTTTGAGCAGACGTGCTTGAATTTCGCACAAGATGCCCAGGTGGTGCTTGCTGCGCGCGTATCCGGCGCGCAATCGGGAGTTAGTAGAAAAAGGGGGAAACAATGAGTCGTTGGAGAGCTTCAGGAATTCACTTTTTGCTCAGCGCGCTGGTTGGTGTCGCTGTCTTGATGTTGTTGTTTTTCGTTTGGTATCCGGGGCCGCTGTTTCGGGCGACGGGCGGCGAAAAGTTGGTGTTGCTAATCATTGGCATTGACATCATTGCCGGACCATTGCTTACGCTGTTGGTTTTCGATACCAAGAAGAAGTCGATCAAGTTTGATTTGGCGGTAATCGGGTTGATTCAGGCTGGGTTCCTGGCTTACGGGCTGCACACGATGACCGTGTCCAGACCGGCGTTTATCGCTTTCGCCGTAGATCGATACAGCGTAGTACCTGCCAGCGGAATTGAGGAAGCAGACTTGCAGGCAGCGACCTTGCCAGAATATCGATCGATCAGTTGGATCGGGCCGCGATTTGTCTACGCGCAGATGCCTACCGACAACGCCGAGCAGATGTTGATCGTTGATTCAGCCATGGCCGGCAAGGACATTGATTACTTCCCCAAGTATTACCGGCCGCACGACCAGCATACGGACGAGATAGTCGGGCGCAGTTGGCCTTTGTCGCTGATCAAGGGGCTCGATCCAAAAATTGATGAGCAACTAATCCAATTGGAACAAGAGCACGGTGCGGATCAGATCGGATTCTTGCCGCTACATACCAAACTGGTAGAAATGACGATCGTGATCGATAAGAGTGATGCTAGCCCGGTGGCCTACTTGGACTTCGACCCGTGGGCGACGATTCAGGGCGAGATGATCAAGCAGCGGGCCAACAAGGCGCTCGACGAAACGAATACAAACCCGCCTAGTGCGGTAGGAAGCGAGCAAGACGATGCCACCGAGGTCGACTCGGCAGCTCTGCTGCAGCCCGATTCGGAGAGCGGCGGCTAACCGGCAGCGCCGAGGCTATTGGGCCTTGCCGTCGTCAGTGCCCTCGGTGCTGGCGTCGGTGCTTGCGGATTCAGTGCTTTCGGGCTCGCTGCTTTCCGGCTCGGTGCTGTAAACTGCGGCGACAGTCTGCCGCGGGTCGCGGCCCATCGCCAATGCCTTGCGCCGCGCCTTCGCTGCGCTCTGAATGTCTTCAGAGACCTGCACCAATACGGCCTTGCGTTCATCACTGAGCGCCGTCCAGTGGCATTCGTCCTCGGCGCCGGCCATGGCATAGAGCAAATTGAGGCTGGGCTTAAAGCCCGCCTTGACCACGCGCGCGTAGACTTCGATACAGCCCATTTCGCGCAAATCATCGATGTTGCGTATGCCAACTTGGCGCAGCCACGCTGCCGACCGAGGACCTATATTGCGAATTTTTTCAGATGCCGCCATTTCGCTTGACCATCGCCGGGGAATGCATGCAGCTTAACGCGAGCGACGCTGTGTGCCCAAACCGAGCTGCTTCGGTTTCCGTGCTGAAGGCTCGGCAACGCATCACTCACCCCGATGATTGGCTCCCGGTTTCACCGGGTTAGCTGCTCAGAAGAGCCGGATGCGGGAAAGCCGCACGTCCGGTTTTGTGAGGGTGACGATCAGTGATGATCCGAACTACTCGACTAGGGTCCGGGTTCATGGCGCTTCCAAGCAAAACGAGTGCAAGCGCCGGAGCCAAACCGACGGCCGCTCTTCTCAGCCCTCAGCCCTTCTAAGCGTGACCAATGTGGGCAGCGTTGCATCCCACATCAGTTTGACTCGCACCCCGCACCCCGCACCTCGCGCCAACGCAGCTAATTCACGCTCGCGCCGGTAGACTTGCTGACCGCCTAGAGCACAAGGTAAGCGACATGTCGGAGACGACTGCAGCCGATTCTATCGTTGCGATCAAGGGGCTAAACAAGCGCTACGCGAACGGCTTCGTAGCGCTGAAAAGCATCGATTTGGAGATCCGTCGCGGCGAGATCTTCGCCCTGCTAGGGCCCAACGGTGCCGGCAAAACCACTCTGATCAACATCGTCTGCGGCATCGTCAACGCCAGTGCTGGCTCAGTGACTGCCGACGGTTACGACACCGTCGACCAATTCCGCCAAGCTCGGATGCGGATCGGCTTGGTGCCGCAGGAGCTCAATACCGATGCCTTCGAGACCGTCTGGGCAACCACCCGCTTTAGCCGCGGGCTGTTCGGTAAGCCAGCCAATCCAGCGCACATCGAAAAAGTGCTGCGTAGCTTGAGTCTGTGGGACAAGAAAGACGAAAAGATTCTAACTCTGTCAGGCGGCATGAAGCGCCGCGTGCTGATCGCTAAGGCGCTCTCGCACGAACCCACCATCCTGTTTCTGGATGAGCCTACGGCCGGGGTCGATGTGGAACTACGCCACGACATGTGGGAAGTCGTGCACGGCCTGCGCGAGGCGGGCGTGACCATCATTCTCACCACCCACTACATTGAGGAAGCCGAAAAGATGGCCGACCGAGTCGGGGTGATCTTGAACGGCGAGATCATTTTGGTGGAGGAAAAGGCGGCTCTGATGCGTCAGTTGGGCAAACGTCAGCTTGCCCTGCAGCTAAACGAGGCCATGCAGCAGATTCCAGCCGAGCTGACCGATCTACCGCTAGAGCTCAGTAATGAGGGCAAGACGTTGGTTTACACCTTCAACGCACAAGGCGAAAGCACCGGCGTCGCTGAACTGCTCAATCGCTTGGCTACACAGAGAATCAGCTTTCACGATTTGAAATCCAGCGAATCGTCACTCGAAGATATTTTCGTCAATATCGTGAGGAACCAGCGATGAACTGGTACGGCGTCAAGGCAATCTACCAGTTCGAGATGGCGCGCTGGCTGCGCACCTTGGGTCAGTCTCTGGCCGCACCGGTGCTCTCTACCTCGCTGTATTTCATCGTCTTTGGCACGGCGATCGGTTCGCGCATGGGCGACGTCGGTGGAGTGAGCTACGGGGCATTCATCATCCCTGGCCTGATGATGCTGTCGATCCTCAACGAGAGCATCGGCAATGCCTCGTTCGGCATCTATTTCCCAAAATGGTCTGGCACCGTTTTCGAGATCCTCTCGGCACCGCTGTCCTGGCGCGAATTGCTGCTTGGCTACGTTGGCGCAGCGACCACCAAGTCGATGCTGCTGGGTTGTTTGATACTGGCCACAGCGCGACTGTTCGTGCCCTATGAAATCCAGCATCCGCTGTGGATGCTGTGCTTTCTATTTCTGACTGCAGTGAGCTTCTCGCTGTTCGGATTTTTGATCGGTCTGTGGGCGGAAACCTGGGAGCGATTGCAGACCGTCCCGCTGTTGCTGATCACCCCGTTGACCTTTCTCGGTGGCGCCTTCTACTCGATCGATATGCTGCCGCCGCTGTGGCAGAAATTGACCCTGCTCAATCCGGTGTTGTACTTAATCAGCGGCTTCCGCTGGAGTTTCTACGGCATCGCTGATGTGCACGTGGGTATCAGCGTCGTGATGATCTTCCTCTTCCTGCTGGTCTGCTTGCTCACCGCACGGTGGATGATCGTTAGTGGCTATCGGTTGAAGCGTTAGGCGCGGGGCTCAGGTCGAGGCCGGCAGCCTAACCCGGAATTTCATAAACTTCACGCGCCCTTGCCTACGGTCCGCATTAGGGCGCCCCACTCAACATCGGTCGATTTCGCTTCGCGCTCAATCTGCACAAAAGATGCCTCAAATTTGCCCGACACCGCAGTTGATCAAACGCTAGTCTGGATATGGGCAATGCCGGAGACTGAAGTCATGACATCGACGCAACAGCGCAGCAACGACTTGGGCCAACCGATCGGACCCGCTATGCCCGATTGGATTCCGCGGCCGGTACCCAGCGGTGCCGCATTGGAAGGTCGGGTCGCGCGCCTGGAGAAGTTGGACCCAGCCGTGCATGCGCAGTCACTCTGGCATGCCTACTCGCCGGACACCGAGGGTCGGCTGTGGACCTACATGGGTTCCGGTCCCTTCGATAGCCACGCCGCGCTGGAAGCATGGCTGACGCTACATGCGAA
>QIMA01000362.1 GCA_003233535.1 Rhodanobacteraceae bacterium | reverse complement strand
TGCAAGTTCCTGGCTGGTGGTCAAGTCGATCGCATGGGTCGCCCAGGGGTGAATACTGCGCTCATCGATCTGCTGACCAGCACCGGCCTGAAGGATCAATACAACCAGGCTGGAGACCCGAGCACTTGGGCAGCGATGTTCCAGGCGCACATACAGGGCAACATTGCAGCGCTAGATACCTTAGACGGTGTGGTCGGCAATACTTTGTTGCCGGCCGAGACTTTGGCCGCTGTGCTGGCGGACGATCAGCTAATTATTGACGTCTCGCAACCTGTTTGTGACGCGTATCTCGCCGTCGAGTTGGGTGTGGCCGGGCAGTGCGGTGGCCGCACGTTAGCGCGCGACGTCATTGACGACACCTTGGGTGCTTTGGTTGGACCCGGGGTAAGCGATAATGTGCCCAACGACAGCGTGTTCCTGGACGATTTCCCGTTCATGGGACCGCCGCAGATGTAATTCAGCGACGAGGTGACTGCCGTGGAAAAGCTACGTGATGAGGGCAATCCCGGCAGTCGGATGACCAGCCGCCGTGTGGGCGGCTGGTTGCTGCCTTGTTTGCTGGCAGTCGGCTGTGCGACGGCTCCGCAGAAGGCCGATGTAGCTGTGTCGGAGGCGGCCGAACAGCGCGAGCCTAGCGGGTGGCTGGACACCAGTCCGCTACCGACGGTCTTGCGGCTGTCCACCTATCCCGCTACTAGCAAACAGCTGGCCACGACTTCGGCGAGTATTTATCTGAGTAATTTGGATGCGCGGATTGCGCAGCTAGAGAACAACTACGCCGAGCAGCCGCGAGCCGACTTGGGGCAGGCTCTAGCAATGAGCTTGGGCCATCGTTCGCGCATTATCGGAGGGCTCAACGACTCGATTCGCGCCGGCGAAATTTTGGCTGAGCAGGTCAGGAAGGACCCCGAACACGGACCGCTGTTGCTTTCCTATGCCAGCTGGCTGGCCCGCTTTCATCTATTCGATCTGGCCGACGAAACGCTGCATCGCATCACCTCTAGCAACGCGCTGCTCAGCGGACCAATCACCGATATGACCGCGGAGATTGATCTAGCCATGGGCCGCTACCGGCAGCTAGGAGCGTCGTTCTGGCAGACTGAACAACCCGGATCGGCGGATCCTTACGCATTGGCTGCACGGGCGAATGCGGCGGTGCTGCAGGGCAATCTAGATCTCGCCAGCCGTTTGTACTTCGAGGCGCAGTCGCGCTATCGCGACGTCGGCCCTTTTCCTCTGGCCTGGCTGCACACGCAGCAAGGCATCGCGCTGCTGCGCTTCGGTCACTACGACGAAGCGGCTCGATTCTTTCGAGCAGCGCGCGAGCGGCTACCGCAATACTATCTGGCCACTGAGCACTTAGCCGAGTGTCTAGTTGAAGCCGGTGATCTGGATGCAGCGCGCGACCTCTATATGGAAGTGATCGCGCAAACCGGCAATCCCGAATTCATCGCTGCGCTAGCCGGACTGGAGCGAGTGGCCGGGCGTGAACAAAGCGCTCAGCGCTGGCAACAGCAAGCCGATTTGGGGTACCAGGCTCTCCTCAAACGCTATCCGGAGGCCTACGCCGAGCATGCGGCGGAGTTCTATCTGGAGATCGGCGATTTAGATCAGGCCACAGCGCTTGCGGAGCGCAATCTGCAGCTGCGCCAGAATGTTGGCAGTCGATTGCTGCGTGCCGAGGTTGCTCTCGCCGCCAAAGACCGCGCTCTGGCCTGCGAACAGTTGGAACTCGCGTTGGCAACCGGGCTGAAGCCGCCGGAGCTCAGCCGCCTATCGCATCGCTTGAGCTGTCCCTAGCCCGGGATTTCATAAACTTCACGCGCCCTCGCTAGGATCTTGATCGCCCAGCGGTTTTTCCTCAGTCGGGTGTATGAACCACCCCGTTTTAAAAACCACCGGCGCTCCTGAAGAAAAACCACTGGCCTACCAATGTCCTGCGCAATCATCGCGCGAGTTCATGAAACATCCGGGCTAGTGTTCGGCGCTGTATGGAACTTAAGCGAGGTTCGGTACAAAGGCTTGCAGAGCCATCTGTCAGCGGGTCCTCCGCTGTTTGCTACACAGAGCCAATGCGAAATCCGCTGCGTCCGCATGCGGACACCACTGTGCGCAAACCGCGCGTGTATTTGGCGATTTTGACCGCTTGATTGCGTCGAAGTGCGCGAATTAGCCCTGAAACCGGGTGATTTGGCCAAATCTACCCCGCTTTACAGTTGGCACGCTGCTTGCTCAGTTCTATTCACGAGTTCACACACAAGGAGCGAGCGATGAACGAGCAGCGTTTTGTTAAAGCATTGGTGGCGGCGTTGGCGGTAGGCGTGGTCTACGGCAGCAGCGCCATAGCGGCGACCATAGTGGCGCCAGGAACCAGCGAAAGCTCAGTGAATAAGTCCATCACGGTGGGCGATGGCACGGAAGTCAAAGATCTAGGCACCGTCAACGGCAGTATTCGCGTCGGCCACAACTCCTCCGTCGATGATGTGGAAACCGTCAATGGCGCAATCCGTTTTGGTGAAAACGCGCGTGCTGACAGCGTGGAAACGGTCAATGGACGCATCGAGGCCGGTGCCGGCTTCGTTGCTAGCGGTAATCTGGAAACGGTCAACGGTTCGATCCGCTTGGGCAAGGGCGCAAGCGTGCAGGGCAGCGTCGAGACTGTTAACGGCAGCATTAAGCTGACCCAAGCCGAAGTCGGTCGTAACCTAAGAGTGGTTAACGGTTCCATAGAAGTGAGCGGCAGCCATGTCGGCGGCAATTTGCAGACCACTACCGGCAGCATCGAGCTGACCGACGGCACCGTGATTGACGGTGACGTGTTGATCAAGAAGCCGCGCGGTAACTGGGGCTGGAGCTGGGGCAAGAAAAAGGGCCCCACCGTAGTGATCGGTGCCAACGTCGAGGTCAAAGGCCGGATCATCGTTGAGAACGAAGACACCAAGCTGTTCATCGATCCGTCGGCCAAGGTCGGCGGTGTAGATGGCATTCAGCCGCAAACTTTGGCTGAGCGCTAAGCGCTAATTGAAACAGAGGCCGCCGTCACCCTGGTGACGGCGGCCTTTTAGTGTGCGCGCCTGCTCAATACATGGGCGCTTGTTAAGCTTCCAGCCGGCCCGGTCCGCTAACATCCGCGCATCGTTTGCGTCACTGCGGAGCACCATGTCTATTCCACGTCCCGTGTTACTGCTGATCCTCGATGGCTGGGGCTATAGCGAAGAAGCCGAGCACAACGCTATTGCCGCGGCCGAGTGCCCGAACTGGCGCGAGCTGTGGGCGAATCGGCCGCGCAGCTTGATCCGCACCGACGGGTTGGCGGTGGGCTTGCCGGAGGGCCAGATGGGCAATTCCGAAGTGGGGCACATGAATCTGGGCGCCGGGCGCATCGTTTACCAGGACCTTAGCCGTGTAGATGCGGCGTTGGCGGACGGCAGCTTCCAGGAAAATGCCGTGCTAATGCAGGCGATGGACGGTGCTGCGGCTTCGGGCACGCTGCATGTGATCGGGCTAGTTTCCCCCGGCGGCGTGCACAGCCACGAAAAGCACATCCACGCCGCGCTGCGCATGGCTAGTAAGCGTGGGTTACAGCGTGTCGCCGTGCACGCGATACTGGATGGACGCGACATGCCGCCGCGCAGCGCAAAGCCGTCGTTGGAATCCCTGATGGCCGTGTGTGCGGAAACCGGTGCCAAGGTTGCCAGCGTTTGCGGTCGCTACTACGCGATGGATCGCGACCAGCGCTGGGACCGTCAAGCGCGTGCCTTTGCGGCGATCGCAGGTGCACAGTCGGACCTCATCGCTACCGACGCAGTCGCCGCTCTGGATGCTGGCTATGGGCGCGATGAAAACGACGAGTTCGTGCTGCCCACCGTGATCAGCGGCGCCCAGCCAATTGCTGACGGTGACACCGTTTTGTTCATGAACTTCCGCGCCGACCGCGCCCGGCAGCTAACCCGCTGTTTCGTCGAGGCGAACTTCGACGGTTTCGAACGCACCCATCTACCGAAGCTCAAGCGCTTCGTAACGTTGACCGAGTACGCAGCAGATCTGCCGGTGGACGTAGCTTTCCCAGCGCAGGACCTAATGCAGACCCTGCCCGAGGTGATTGCCGAGCGCGGCATGAAGCAGCTGCGCATCGCCGAAACCGAGAAGTACGCGCACGTCAGCTTCTTCTTCTCCGGCGGTCGCGAAAAGCGCGCACGTCAGCTTCTTCTTCTCCGGCGGTCGCGAAAAGCCCTTTGCCGGCGAAGACCGGGTGCTGGTGCCGTCGCCAAAGGTGGCTACCTACGATCTGCAGCCAGAAATGAGCTGCCCGGAAGTAACCGATCGCCTAGTGGAAGCCATTGCCGGCGCGAAGTACGATTTGATCGTCTGCAATCTGGCCAATCCCGACATGGTCGGCCATACCGGCATGATCGAGGCGGCCATCAAGGCGGTCGATGCGGTCGATACGGCGGTAGGGCGCTTGGTCGCCGCAGTCGAGAAGGCCGGCGGGGCGATGTTGATCAGCGCCGATCACGGCAACCTTGAGCAGATGTGGGACTACGACAGCAATCAGGTCAGCACCCAGCATTCGACCAATCCGGTGCCGCTGGTCTATGTCGGTGCCGAGTCGCTTTCCCTGCGCGAGAGCGGCAGCCTGCGCGATATCGCGCCGACCATCCTCGATCTGCTGCACCTGCCGGCTCCGGAAGAAATGACCGGACAAAGCCTGCTGCAGCGATCTTGATTCGCGTCTGCTCCCTGCTGTTGGCGCTGGGCCTGAGCTCGAGCCCCGTAATCGCGCAAACGCCCGTCGCCGAGCCTGACGAAGCCGCGGTGCGTGCCGACCTGGGCGAGCTGCGCGGGCAGATTGACCGGATCAAACGCGAACTGGAGAAAGACCGAGGCGCCCGTGATCAGCTGCAGCGCGATTTGCGTGAACAGGATCGACGCGTCGCAGCCAGCGCCAGCGAACTGGCTCAGGCGTTGAACGAGGTCGAGCGCCTGCAGGCCGAAGGCGAAGCGCTGGAAGCCGAGCGTCAGGCGGTCGATTTGGAGACTCTGCAGATTCGCGACGAGCTCCGCGATCTGCTGCGTTCGGCCTACGCGGCCGGGCAGTGGGTGCCGCTGAAACTGTGGCTAGACCAGGAAAGATTCGCTGACGCCACCCGTGCACTCGGCTATCACCAGTACCTCAAGCGCCGCCAGTTGGCCCAACTTGAGCGAATTGGCGCACTTGCTATAAGGAAAAAGGAACTCGCCGCGGCCCTACTAGTACAAAAGGCCCATGCGGAAAAGGCGCTGCAGACGCAAGCTGATAGTCAGCTGGCGCTGGAGGCCGAACGTGCTGAACGCGCCAAACACCTAGCCGATGCCGGAAACCGCTTGGACCAGTCGCAATCGCAGCTGGTCACGCTCAATCGCAACGAAAAGGATTTGCTCAACTTGCTCGAACAACTCAGCAACTTGATTGCCGACGTGCCGTCCCAGCTGCCGCAATCGCGCTCGTTCACCGAGCAGCG
>QIMA01000167.1 GCA_003233535.1 Rhodanobacteraceae bacterium | reverse complement strand
GGCGTCTGTGGGCGCGCTCTGGACGCGGCGGATGAGCTGGCGCAGTTGCTGCGCGTTGGCGTCAGGGTGATCGTCGAGGTATTCGGTGAGTGCGGCTGAGCCGCCTAACAGCCGATCGCGCCACTGTTCCAGGCGCTGATGATGGCGCTTGGACGTCGCGTTGTGTGTTGTCAGCACTTCGAGTTCAGCGGCAATTTTTGCTGCATCTTCGTCGCGCATGACGCTGCCGATGAACTGCCGCTGGCGGCGCCTGGCCTCGCGGCTCTTGATGCGCTGGTACTCGTCGATCGCGCCACGCAGGGTGCGGCTGAGGTGCATTGTGTTTAACTGCGCTGGCTTTAGCTTGATAAGCTGTTCGCCCAGTTTCTGCAGCGCTTTGGCCTCGCGTTTTTTTATCGTCTTGCTTGGAGCCGCCTCTGCATCGAGCGCTTCGGCAGCAGGTTTTGGTATGGGTAGGCGACGCGGCATCTGGACATTTTACGACAAATACTCGCGATACAGAGGACTTTTGACGCATGGCTGACAAAGACGGCGCGATCAACGAGGCTAACCTGCGAGCGCTGGTGCTGCGCATTCTCGAAGAGGCGCAAGGTCAAGGTGCGCATAGTGCAGAGGTCTCTGCCAGCCTCGACAGCGGCCTGTCGGTTAGCGTGCGCCGGGGTGAAATTGAGACTGTCGAGCATACTTCCGAGCGAGGCTTTGGCATCACGGTCTACAGCGAGCGCACAGAAGGTTTGAGCAAAGGCAGCGCCAGTACCGCAGACGATCGCGAAGAATCGATAGTCGAAACTGTGCGCGCTGCGGTCAATATCGCCAAGTACACCCAGGCCGATGCCTGCAGCGGCCTCGCCGATGCGCAGCTCATGGCAACCGAGCTGCCTGACCTGGGCTTGATGCATCCCTGGCAACCGCAGGTGGCAGAGGCCGAACAGCTAGCGCGGGATTGTGAGAGTGCAGCACTCGGGCTCGATGACCGCATTGTTAACAGCGAGGGTGCGCATGTGAACGCGCACGCCGGTTCCAGAGCCTATGGCAACAGCCATGGGTTCATAGCGGCAGTCAGCGGCTCGCGCCAGAGCATCAGCTGTTCAGTAATTGGGCAGGACAACGCGGGCATGCAACGTGACTATTGGTACAGCGTTGCCCGGCGTCGCGAGCTACTCGACGATGCCGCCGTTGTTGGTCGCACAGCGGCCGAGCGGACGCTGGCGCGGCTGGGCAGTCGGCCGATAAAGACGGGTAAATACCCGGTTCTGCTGGCCCCAAATCTTGCCATCGGGCTCGTTTCCAGCACGCTCAGTGCCATCAGTGGCTCAGCACTGTATCGCAAGTCGTCATTTCTGCTGGACTCGATGGGCAAGCAGGTGATGAGCCCACACATTAGTTTGCGGGAGGTGCCGCTGTTGCCAGGCGCTATGGGCAGCGCAGCCTTCGATGGAGATGGCGTTGCCACCCGTGCGCAGGCCTTCATTGAAAAAGGTGTGGTGGCAAGCTATCTGCTCGGCAGTTATTCGGCGCGGCGCTTAAAGCTTGCCAGCACGGGAAACTCGGGCGGTGTACACAACCTGCATGTCGATGCTACGCAGTTGTCGTTCGCCGGATTGCTCAAAGAAATGGGCACAGGGCTATACATTACCGAGCTGATGGGGCAGGGCGTTAACCTGTTGACGGGCGATTATTCAAGAGGTGCTGCGGGTTTCTGGGTAGACAATGGGGAGATTCAGCATCCCGTCGAGGAGATTACTATTGCGGGCACCTTGCAGGAGATGCTGACCCACATAGTCGCTTTTGGTGATGACGTGGATCTGCGGGGCAATGTGCGCAGCGGCAGCGTGCTGCTAGAACAGATGACGGTAGCGGCAAGCTGAGATGAGCTGAGCTGAGTTGAGCAGAGAGAAGCCGCAGCGCTCATGCGTAGACGAGCGTTGCGAGCCCCAGAAAGAAAAAGAAGCCAGCCACGTCGGTGATAGTGGTCAGGATAACCCCGCCGGCGATGGCAGGGTCTATATCCACGCGCTCGAGTACGCTTGGCAACAGCGTCCCGGCAATAGCCGCGATGACCATGTTCAAGATGACGGCTACTGCTATGACAGCCCCTAGGGTGCTGTCTTGAAAGGCGAGCGCGGCAGCCACGGCCACCACCATTCCCCACAGCAGGCCATTCAGCATTGCTACCACCACTTCGCGATTGAGTAACCAGAAAAGGTTAGTGCGGCCAATTTGTTCGAGTGCTCGGCCGCGGATGACAAGTGTCAGAGTCTGGGTGCCCGCGACGCCGCCCATGCTGGCGACAATGGGCATGAGCACAGCAAGTGCTACCACCTTGACGATCGTCTCCTCGAACAGATTTATGACTGCGGCCGCGAGAAAGGCGGTGATCAGGTTAACGCCGAGCCAGATCGCGCGGCGTTGCGTCGAGCGCCAGATTGGCGCGAAGGTGTCGTCGTCGGTATCCAACCCGGCGCGTGCGAGTACTGCTTCGTCGGCATCTTCGATGATGACATCGACTACGTCGTCAACTGTGATGCGCCCAAGCAGGCGACCATCAGCGGCGATGACTGGCGCAGACACCAGGTCGTTCTCGGCGAATGTCTTGGCGACTTCTGTGTCGGGCGCATCTACCGCAATCGGTTCAAACTCGGTGTTCATCACCTCGCGCACAGTGACTGAGGGATCTGTCGTGAGTAGCTTTGCCAGTGGCAGCACCCCGACCAGCTGATCTCGGCTGTTCACAACTATGAGCGCGTCGGTGGTTGCAGGCAGATCGCTCTGGCGCCTTAAGTAACGCAACACCAACTCCAGGCTGTGGCGCGGCCGCACGGTGATTGTGTCGGTATTCATCAAGCCACCAGCGCTGTCTTCTGGGAACGACAGCACCGCCTCAACCCGGGCTCGGTCTGTCGCGTCCAGGGCGTCCAATATCTGCCTGGAGATCGTGTCCGGCAGCTGCTGCAGAATATCGGCGAAGTCATCAGTTTGCAGTGCGTCGGCCGCATGCAGTAGCTGCTCGGTACCCATGGATTCTAAGAAATCGGCACGTACATCCTCATGCAGGTGCGCAAGCACTCGGTTGGCGGCTTCTTCGGCGAGCAGTTCCCAGACGAGGCGCCGTGGTTGGAAAGGCATCGATTCGAGTAGGTTAGCCAGCTCAGGCGGGCGCATCGAGGCCAATAAGACTCGCGTATTGTCGAGCGTGCCTTCGTCTAAGGAGGCAATGATCTCGCTTAGCTGATCTTGGAATTGCATGTCGAGTTACCGGTGGCAGCAGGCGCTATTGAGATTCGCCAAACTTATCCTAGGTTAACGCAGATAGCGCTGCCGAGGTCGTCGAGCCTACAGAGGTTGTCACCCGACTCCGCCGCGTTGGAATCAGCAAGCTATCGCACGACGGTCTTCATCGTAGTGTTGGGCGGGCGTTGGATTGTGCGTCATCGACGGCGCGGGTTTGGCTGCGTGTTGCGCTTCAAACTTGAAGTTAGATCTTGGATCTAGCAATGAATTTATTTCGCGAGTGGCAGATACACCGTTCGCCCCATTGTTGACTACGGCGATTCGGAGTAGTGCCTATTAGATAGACGTGGACTTGACGTAGCACTCTGCGGCTTGCTCATGGGCCATTACCAACAAGGTGCAAACGCGAGAACTGGCGTCTGCCCCTCGGCCCCCTTTCCTTTTTGGAATTGCCTCAAACGTGATCAAATTCAGGATCAATCCCGAACGCATCGACATAGAATTTTCTCCAGTCCGCAATGACATCAGCTTCGCTCGCTGCACTGACCTGTTTGGCGCCATGCTGGATAGTCGAAGGGAAGTTCGGAATCCGGGTTTCGCGCAGTGCTGAGATCCCTTCGCGGGCGTCCTGGTTGAGGAAGCTTAGCAACTCTGTCGCAACCGACTGGTCGAAGATTGGACCGGCCATACGCAGCCAGTTGTTCATAGCTCGCTTTGTATATCGGATTGAGACCCGACTTCCCGCGGCCAGCCGATCCGCAATGCAAATGGCGCGGGCCAGCGCTTCACCATCTTCCACGACTTCGGTGACGAGGCCTATACGCTCTGCCTCTTCGCCGGAAATGCAGTCAGCGGTTAGGAGATAATATTTCGCCTTCGCCATGCCGCACAAGAGCGGCCAGATGATTGCAGCGTGATCGCCAGCGCTGACACCAATGCGGGCATGTCCGTCGGTAATTTTCGTGCTTTTCTCTGCAATTGAGATATCCGCCATCAGAGCGACTGCTGCACCTGCGCCAGCCGCGAAACCGTTGATC
>QIMA01000054.1 GCA_003233535.1 Rhodanobacteraceae bacterium | reverse complement strand
ATGAGAATGGAGCTGGTAACGTCGGTCACGATTACACCACCCATCGCCCGTCGCGCAGACGCAGTCTGGGGATCTCACGTTCGCTGATCGTCAAATGACTGGCCAAGCTGGCGATCCCGGTCGGCAGCCGAACTTCCGGTGCCATTAAGACCACACGCCGATCAGGATTGCCGACCGAACGCGCAATCTGGCGCAGTTGGGGAGCAACCTGAGTGCAAAACTGTGGTGTGGCGTCGGGGAATAGATAGATCCCGAAGTGATTGCTTTGCAGTACGTAGCGCACAGCGTCGAGAGGCCGTTGACTGCCTGGAACAAAGATTCCCTCTTCGCGCAGACTACCTAGACCCGTGTCCTTAGACCAACTGTAGATCGACTGCCCCTGGCGCCGAGCGATAATTCTCAGATGGTCGATAACCGCTTGCGTGTGGACCGCATTGAGGGTCACCAGACCCGAATTTGCTGCCAACACAGCCGCATACAGCCCCTCAGGAATTTGATCTCCCCCGGTGCTGTGCAACACTGTTGCGCTGCTTTCCGCCGTCGCCATTGCCCCATTCCCCCTAAGCGATTTCGCGGGTTTCCCTGTCCCCCGCAAACGTCACCGCGCTCCGTGCGGCGACCGCTCCACTCTCACTACATCGTGTGCGTCAAGCGATCCGCACCGATGGTTCCAGCCAGAGCGGTCTCGATCTTGGTCTTGACCGCATCCCCATCGGAACCTTCGTTGAACTGTACGCCTATTCCGGCTTGACGGTTGCCCTGCGAACCCTGCGGCGTGATCCAAACAACTTTGCCGGCAACCGGCAATCGGTCTTTTTCCGCCATCAGCGTGAGCAGGATAAAAACTTCGTCACCCAGGTGGTAAGCCCGGATCGTGGGGACAAATAATCCGCCACCCTTGATGAAGGGCATGTAGGCAAGATAAAGCGCCCCTTTGTCCTTGATCGCCAGCGAGAGAATTCCCTGCCGAGGCGTGCCCGCTGTGCTCATCGGTAATTCCCTCTGCTTCCTGAAGTGATTCCGTGCATTTTCTGCCTAGTCGTTTGCCAGCCCAGCGTTCCGCTTATCTGCTTGATCAACCGGGCGAGCGCCATGTCGTCGCGCAAACCGCTGCCCAATTGCTGCCGAGCCCGCTTGCATGCCAACCAAGCAGCCTGAAGCGTCGACTCCTCAACTTGCGATGTCAAGTGAACTTGCTCACGCAAGTGTGTGAATTTGTTACCGCCCAAAGCTAGGTCAAGCGCCGCCTCGAGCATGCGCTGAAGCACTTCCAGGGCTTCATCAGGCGTTTTCGCCAACGCTTGGGCAGTCGCAGCAACTCCCGATTTCCCAGTTTGCAGCAGCTCCAGCCGCTGCATAGCTTGCTGCCAGTTCGACATTCGTTCGCCTGCACAGGCCAACTGCGCTAACAGCGGCCTCCCGTCTGCAAGTTCCAGGGCCAGTTCTGCATCAGCGTGGACGCTGTCCTGCTGGCACAGCCACGCCAGCGCCGTTTCCCGATCTGGCGGGGTCACCCGTAAGCGCAGACATCGACTCAAAACAGTGACCGGCAAGCGCGCAGGATCGTTGCATTGCAGCACAAGATGGCTGTCTGGCGATGGCTCTTCCAGCGTTTTCAGCAGAGCGTTCGCTGCAGCGGAGTTGAGCGCGTCGGCTGGCACCACCAGCGCGATCTGCGCGCCTTGGCGTTGCGGACGCATAGACACGCGCTCGATCAGTCCTCGAACTGCGTCCACGCTGATCGTCCGTCCCGTCTTGGTATCTGGAACAACTTGAATACGATCCGGATGGCTACCCGCCTGCAGTAGCTGGCACTCAGCGCATTCGCCGCAAGGGCGGTTTGAAGCATCACCGGTGCAAAGCATCATGCCAATCAACCGTTCTGCGACCACCGACTTGCCTACACCGGACGGCCCTTCCAAACAGATGGCGTGCGGCATCCTGCCGCGTTCATGCAACTGTGCAAGCTGCCCTTCCAATGTAAGCGTCCACGGCAAACTGGGCGGTGGCCACTGGCTAACTTGCTTGCTCATCGACCACCCAACTGGTATTTCCGTACGGCGCGATTGTGTTCCTTGAGCGTACGCGAGAATTTGTGTCGACCATTACCGCGCGCCACAAAATAGAACGCGTCCGTTTTTGCCGGGTGCAAAACGGCTCGGATCGCGGCGAGTCCTGGCATCGCAATGGGCGTGGGCGGTAAACCGGCACGGGTATAGCTGTTGTACGGCGTGTCAGTGCGCAAATGCACACGGCGCAGGTTGCCGTCGAATGCGTCGCCGAGACCGTAGATGACGGTTGGGTCACTCTGCAAACGCATGCCGATGCGCATCCGATTGACGAACACGCCCGCGACCATCGGCTGTTCTGCAATCGCACCACTTTCTTTTTCGACCACCGAAGCCAACGTCAAAGCCGCATAGGGATCAGCGATAGGTAAGTCCGGCTCACGTTCCTCCCACGCTTGATTCAATTCTCGCTGCATTGCCCAATAGGCCTTGCTAAGCAGGTCTGAATCGCTGAAGCCGCGCGGGAAGTGATAGGTCTCGGGCAGAAACAGGCCCTCGGCATTGGATTCAACGGCACCGATCTTCGCCAAGACCTCGCTTTGTGTCAGTCCCGCTAGCGTTTGCTCCAGCACCTTGTTGGCGGCCAAGGCCACACGCAACTCGCCGAAACGCGTGCCCTCCAGGATAGTGAAGCGATGCTGGATCACCTTGCCCGAGGCCAAAAGCTGAAGTATCGCTGGGGCGCTCATCCGCGGTTTGAGTTCGTACTCGCCCGCCTTCAGGTTGCGCGCCACGCCCAGCTCGCGCTCTAGCAAGCGCCACTGCCAATACGGTGCCTCAGGCAATCCCAACCGCTGCAATTCCTCCAGCACTCCAGCAAAACCCGTACCCGACTTGAGGGTCAATTGCAGCGGCTGATCAGCAACCAGCGGTTCGCTCTTAAAGCGCGTGTAGTCGTGCCAGCCGTAAACCGCTACGGCTGCCAGCAGCAGCCCGACGACGGCCATGAACAAGCCCACCCAGGCGCGTCGCCTAACCTGACCTAACTGCGCATTGCGCCCAGCCGTTTTTCTTGCTCGTCCCACGCACACCTCCCCAATTGCATCACTCGCAGATTATCGGTCGCCGAACTCATCGTTAATCGGCGGTAGACCTTGCGTTGCCAGCCAATCCTGTAGACGCGCAATCACTGAACCCTCCTGCATTGCGTGTGAGTCCAACCGGGTCACTGATTGCACCCCACGAACCGCATTGGTCAGCAGCAGAGACTTCGCGCGAAATAGCTGATCATAAGGAATCGGCCGGACCCTTATCGGCACCGGCCCGCGCTCAATCAGCATCCCTCGGATCACACCGGCAACGGCCCCGTGGCTCAACGGCGCCGTGCACAGCTGACCACCATAGTCTAAAAATAAATTGCCATGACTAAAGCTCACCGCATCACCATCGCGATTTCTCAGCAGAGCCACGTCAGCGCCGCATTCGGCTGCCGCTGTGGCGGCAATTCGTTGCTCTACTCGGGCCAAGGTCTTCAAACCAGCCAGTTCGGCACTCCGCGCCAGTCGCAATTGAGCCGTGCACGCTTTAACGCAAGGTTGCGGCGCTGGTAGCGGATGCGCCCGTACACGAACACGCGAAAGCGAACTAGCGCGCCTGTAGCCGCGACCTGCTTCAGCACTGTAGCTGGTCAGCTTAATCACCGCGCCTGGGTGCTCGCGAGCCAGATTCTGCAAGTGCCTCTCCAAGCGTTGCCAGTGCGGCTGATCGAGGCCCAGACGAGCCAATGAAGCACTCAATCGCGTCCGATGCTGTGGCCACAACGGGATCTCGCCGCGATGACTGCGCATCGTCTCAAAAACGCCGTCAGCGTAGGCCAACCCAGCAAACCCATCGTCGTGCGCTTCGAACTGATCGTTGTTAGCGTTCAACCTAGAAACCTCAGTTGGACGGGGTAGAGTGTGCGCCAATCTCTATTACCGCGAAGGGGGTGCAGGGCAAGGCGCAACGAGGCGGAATGGTTGTTCCATTGCAACGAGTTGCAACGCAGCCATGCGCCGCCACAACCGTGCAATCTGCCCTGTAGTGCCCTAACCCAATGGGTAAACGCGTCCAGCGGCTGAAAACCCATACGATTCATCGTGCTATGCCACTCGAAAAGCGGTCAACTGAGGTTTCTAGGATCATTCTCTGCTCTCAATAACCGGCAGATCCAAACAACTCGACGCTGCGGGCTCCACGACGGGCGCCTGCCGTTCACTCGGATC
>QIMA01000134.1 GCA_003233535.1 Rhodanobacteraceae bacterium | reverse complement strand
CCCAGCGATTTTTTCTCAGTCGGGTGTATGAACCACTACACCGCTCCTTCGAAAAAACCACTGGGCAATCAATGTCCTGCGCGATCATCGCACGAGTTCATGAAATATCCGGGCTAGATCGGAATCGCCGTAGGGAAACCTTCAGTTCGCCAAACTAGCGTGCAGTCGCGCCGACCACATCCAGCGTTCTGTCCACCGCAGCGACCGTCTGACCACCCTGGACCAACCGGACCGCCTCTTGCTTGAATTCCAGCGTGTACTTCGCACGCACTTTCTTTGTCATGTGGAGTCTCCTTGCCGTTATTAGACCACTCAGCAAGGGGTACGTTTTTTTGGGGCAAGATCATTTCAGCCTCCTTCGGAGCAGGTGGTTTGATAGCGCTCCAGCAACAGAGGGATCGCCTGCGTTTTCCAATAATCTGGCGACACTAGGCCGCCGGACATGCCCCCCGTACCGTATCGCTCGATCCGAACGTTGTCATCGTGCTCCAACGCCTGCCCAGTTAGCCGCGCGTAGGCTTCGGCCAGCAACGCACGCAGATCATCCGCGGTCGCCGGCAGCGGCAGATCGGCGAAGCGCATTGCCATTTCGTCCCACAGGAACGGATCGCCGCGCAAACCCCACTGGCCGGGCCTGGGCTCGAACAGTTCGGTGATGGTTCTTCGTTGAAACCCACCCCTAGTGTTAGTCACGGTACTCACCTGTGAATCCTTAGCTTGCCCAGGCGGCTCTAGCCCGGATATTTCATAAACTTCACGCGCCCTTGATCGCCCCGCGATTTTTCCTCAGTCGGGTGTATGAACCACTACACCGCTCCCTTTCTTGAAAAAAACACTGTGAAAAACCACTGGCCTACCAATGTCCTGCGCGATCATCGCACGAGTTCATGAAATACCCGGGCTAGCAACTGCGAACAGTGCTGACAGTCAGTCAGCCCACCATCCAGCAGCTTTTTCGACGCCCTAATATCGACACAGCAACGCCTACAACGGTTCGTTTACTCCGGCAGAATGAGGAAAAGTCTCATGCTCTTCTGCCTGAATCGCTAACTGCTCGGCTCGGCTCCATTCTCCCCAACTGGCACATGAGCAACGCGGACCTGGTCGCGTCCAGCTGCCTTTGCTCTATAGAGCGCAGCATCGGCCTCCTCACGCCGAGCGGTTTCCTGCTCGCGATGTTCCGACTCCAACACCGCCAGCCTGCGGTTCATATCCAGCCCGGTCAGGTGCTCCTGTAGGGCAAGGCTCTGCAGTCCGATCTCTATCGCCCTATCGGGGTTTCCATGGTCGCGCAATACCGGAATTATCGTGCGATAAGTGCTGAGTAGCTGAGGCGAATAGGTGCAAGTATCCGAAATCGACCTGTCCGGTTCCTTTTCTCCGGAACATCCGGGTTAGAGCCTAACTTTCGAATTCTCGCGTACCGTCTACATTTTCCCTTCGCGTTTTCTGCGAAGATCACGGCTTTGTTGTTCAACATAGGCACTGACATGTTTGCTGCGCGCACAATCACGCTTTTCTGGCTCGGGCTGGCGGCCATCTTCGTGATCGGTCCCGCACGCGCCCAAGACCTCTACGATCCCGCCGTGCTGCGCCACTTCGAGTTGAGTTTTGTTGATTCGGACTGGGAAACGCAGCTACGCCAGAACTACGTCTCGCAGACCAACATTCTGAGCACGCTGGTGGTCGATGGCGTGACCTATCCGGATGTCGGCGTACGCATCCGTGGCAACACCTCCTTCACCCAACTGCCGGCCGGCTCGCAAAAGTTTTCGCTGAAGCTGAAGCTGGACTTCGTCGATCCCGATCAGCGCTTGCTGGGCTACGACACGATCAATCTCAACAACGGTTTCCGCGACCCCACATTCAGCCGCGAGGTGGTCTACAACAACTTCGTCGCTCAGTTCATTCCCAACATCCGCGCGAACAATGTCGTGATATCGATCAACGGCGACAATTGGGGCGTGTACAACAACGTGCAGCAGGGCAACAAAAGTATGCTGCGCAGCTATTTCGTCGATGAAGACGGTTTGCGCATCAGTTGCGCGAACAATCCCAACGGCCCGGGTCTGCGCTACAACGGCCCCGGTCCTGGCGGCTATGGCAACTACGAGATTCAGAACGACGGCGGACTGGCCGATCCCCTAGGATCGTTGATCGCAGTCACTTTCGCGTTGACTAACGAGCCGCTAGTGAGCTGGCAGAACATCGATGCGTTGCTTGCTATCGATCCGTCGATTTGGTCAGTAGCGCTGGAAAACCTGCTGACCGACGATGACAGCTACGTCAACAAGGGCTGCGATTTCGCGACCTATACCGACCCGCTGGACGGCCGTATGCATCTGTTGCAGCGCGACGCGAACGAGACCTTCAGTGAGCCCACCTGGTCGCCGACCCGAAATTTTGGCGCCGCCAACAAACCACTGCTAAGCCGAGTGCTGGCAGTGCCGGAGCTACGCCAACGCTACATGGCGCACTACCGCACGTTGCTGCTGCTGCTTGATTGGGACAGCTACCTTGAGCCAATTTTTGCCGCCAACCGGGCACGTCTGGACGCGGCGGTTCAGGCCGATCCGAAGAAGATCTACTCCTACCAACTGTTCCTGGACAACTTCACAACGACCGTCAACCTGCCTCTACCGGGCCTAGCAGGCGGCACGCTGGTCGGATTGCAGCCCTTCGTTGAGCAGCGCAGTGCCTTCATGGCAGGCATCGGTGAGCTCACCGCCGACGGCCCGCAAATCGCCAATGTCCAAGCGTCGGCCGAGAGCCCGAACGCCATGGACCCAGTCCATATCACGGCGAGCGTCGCAGCCAGTGATGGTGCGGTCGAGCAGGTGCTGCTGTACTACCGGGCCGAGCGATCGCAGCGCTACGCGAACGTGGCGATGCTGGACGACGGCGCCTCGGGCGACGGCGCACCGGCGGATGGCGTTTACGGCGCTTTGTTGCCGATTACCGCGCTACCCGGCCAGAAAGTCGATTACTACGTTGCGGCGCAAAGCGACAATGCCTTCGATTCCCTCAGCTTCGAGCCTGTACTGGCCGAACGCGGCCCGCTGCAGTTGGAATACTTCTTTGGTTCAGCGCTAGGCATGCGCATCACTGAGTGGATGTACTCAGGCGCCGCGGGCGAGTTCCTCGAACTCACCAACACCTCGGCTGGGCCCATCGATCTGGCCGGCTGGAGTGTGGACGACAACGGCGCGACGCCCGGAGTTTTCGATCTCTCCGCGCTAGGCGTCGTTCAACCCGGCGAATCAGTGGTCATCACCGACGTGCTTGCACAGAGTTTCCGCGACGCGTGGAGTTTGGCCGCGTCAGTGCAGGTCCTCGGTGAGTTGGGCGTAGTCAGCGGTAATAATCTCGGCCGCAATGACGCCATCCATCTGTACGACGCCACTGATCAACTCCAAGATCGCTTGTTTTACGGTGATCAAGACATTCCTGGAAGCATCCGCGCACGGAACGCCAGCGGCCAACCGAGCTGCGCCGCCGTCGGCTTCGACAATGTCCTGGACTGGAGTAGCTCGGTTGCTGGCGATGAATTCGGCTCTTACGCCGCGGTGGGTGATGACCTGGGTCGGCCCGGTTTTTACGATGTCGCTCCCTGCCAGTTTATCGATACGCTGTTCGCCGATAGCTTCGAATAGAGCGCGAGCCCTGGTGGCTGCTGACGCATCCGAATCTGGTTCCATTCGTCCCAGACCGATCTTGGCGGATAGGCTCGTCGCAGAGCAATCCCATCGACCTCTAGCGGATATTCTGCGGCGAAAAGGTCACATAAATCGAGGGCTCTCCGAACGTCTAAAATCGGCTGTCTGAATCTTTCCGCAGGAAGCCCCTCCGGCAAATTCACGCCGAGTTTGTTCTAATTGAGTATGATTCGCATTCGTTTGCGAATCGGGTGGTCTCTGATGCGTTGGCGTTCAGGCCGCCCGGCAGAGGCATTGGGCGGATCGCTTTCACTCGATTGATCGAGGTTTTGCCATGCCGTCCCGCGTTTCGTTTCTTCATTCGTTCCGCCTTCTGCTGCTCGCTGTGTTCCTGCCCGCGATGGCTGCGCAGGCGGCCGAGGTCAATCTCTACACGACCCGCGAGCCGGGGCTGATCCAACCGCTGCTGGACCGCTTCAGTAGCGATAACGGCATCAAGGTCAATACGGTATTTCTGAGTGCCGGCCTGCTCGAGCGCGTCCGCGCCGAGGGCGAGCGCTCGCCGGCCGACCTGCTGATGACGGTCGACAGCGGAAACTTGCTGGAGCTGGTCGATGGCGGCGTG
>QIMA01000441.1 GCA_003233535.1 Rhodanobacteraceae bacterium | reverse complement strand
AAGCCTCGGAGCCCTCCTATGCTCGACAGTTTCGGCACCCGCGCTCAGCTAGACGTCGCCGGCAAGACCTATCACTACCGTAATCTGACGGTTTTGGAGGAGAAACATCGCGTTTCTCGCCTTCCTTACTCCCTCCGTGTGCTGCTGGAGAATCTGCTCCGCCACGAGGATGGGGTAAACGTCACCAAGGCCGACATCGAAGCCGTTTTGGCCTGGGACCCGAAGACCAAGAGCACCCACGAGATTGCCTTCATGCCTGCACGCGTCGTGCTGCAGGATTTCACGGGCGTTCCGTGCGTGGTGGATTTGGCCGCAATGCGCGACGCAATGAAGAATCTGGGTGGTGATCCGCAGCTGATCAATCCACTGATCCCGGTAGAACTGGTGATCGATCACTCCGTACAAGTCGATAGCTTCGGCAATGCCGGAGCGCTCGATCTGAACGCAGTCATCGAATTCAACCGCAACAAAGAGCGTTACTCCTTTCTGCGCTGGGGTCAGAACAGCCTGGATAATTTCAAGGTCGTGCCGCCGCGCACCGGCATTGTGCATCAGGTGAACCTTGAGTATTTGGCCCGCACCGTGTTCTCGCGCGAAGTGGACGGCGAACTGCAGGCTTTCCCGGACACCCTGTTCGGCACCGATTCGCACACCACCATGGTCAACGGCATTGGCGTGCTCGGCTGGGGTGTGGGCGGCATTGAGGCGGAAGCGGCGATGCTCGGCCAGCCCAGCACCATGCTGATTCCGGAAGTCGTCGGTTTCCGCCTATTCGGCCGTTTGACGGAAGGCGCGACGGCGACAGACTTGGTCTTGACCGTGACCCAACAGCTGCGCGCACACGGCGTGGTGCAGAAATTCGTCGAGTTCTTTGGTGAAGGCCTGCGCGGCCTGCCGGTCTCCGACCGCGCCACCATCGCCAACATGGCGCCAGAGTACGGCGCCACCTGCGGTTTCTTCCCAATCGATGACGACACCCTGCGCTACCTGCGCCTTTCCAACCGCAGCGAAGAGCAAGTCGCGCTGGTAGAAGCCTATTCGCGCGCCCAGGGCACGTTTAACGACAATGATTCGCCGAATCCGGAATGCAGCGCCGTGCTGGAACTGGATCTGGCTACCGTGAAGCCATCCCTAGCTGGTCCCAAACGGCCGCAGGATCGAGTGCTACTCGAAGATATGCAGGCCGACTACCGCAAACATCTGGCGCCAATCGCTCAAGCCCGCGCGGCCAAGGGCAAGGTTGCGAAGCCGGGCGTCGCCACTGCGCAGAAGGGCAGCGAAAGCTACGAACTTCGCGACGGCGCGGTGGTCATCGCGGCGATCACCTCCTGCACCAACACCTCCAATCCAGCAGTCATGCTCGGTTCGGCCCTGGTAGCGCGCAACGCCGCCGCCAAAGGCCTGAAGGTGAAGCCGTGGGTGAAGACCTCGCTGGCTCCCGGCTCCTTGGTGGTCACCGATTACTTAAAGAAAGCCAATCTGCTCGACGATCTGGAGAACCTGGGCTTCTATCTGGTCGGCTATGGCTGCACCACCTGCATCGGCAACTCTGGCCCGCTGCCTGAGGAAGTCAGCAAGGCCATCGTCGACGGCGACCTGGTTGCGACCGCCGTGCTCTCCGGCAATCGCAATTTCGAAGGCCGCGTGCACGCCGAAGTGAAGATGAACTATCTAGCCTCGCCGATGTTGGTGGTTGCCTACGCCCTGGCAGGCACGGTAGACATCGACCTGAGCACCGACCCGTTGGGAACCGGCAGCGACGGCAAACCGGTTTATCTGCGCGACATCTGGCCGAGCAACCGCGAAATTGCCGAGACCATTCAGAGCAGCATCAGCGCTGAGCAGTTCCGTAAAAGCTACGAACACGTATTCCGCGGCGACGAGCGCTGGCAGTCTGTGGTCAGTGCCGACGGCGATTTGTACGAGTGGGAAGATGACTCCACCTACATTCAGAACCCGCCCTACTTCGACGGTATGACCGCTGAGACCACGCCGACCAGCGACGTGCGCGGTGCTCGCACATTGGCTCTATTAGGCGACTCCATCACCACCGACCACATTTCCCCGGCCGGTTCGTTCAAGACCGACACGCCAGCCGGCAAATACCTGGTTGGCAACGGAGTTGGGGCGAAGGACTTCAACTCCTTCGGTTCGCGACGCGGCAACCACGAAGTGATGATGCGCGGCACGTTCGCCAACATTCGCTTGCGCAACCAGTTGGCGCCCGGCACCGAAGGTGGCTTCACTATGAATCTGCTCAGCGGTGAAGTGAGCAGCATTTACGACGCCTCGATGCAGTATCAGGCCGAAAGCGTGCCGCTGATCGTGTTGGCCGGCAAGGAATACGGCACCGGCTCCTCGCGCGACTGGGCAGCCAAGGGCACCCTGCTGCTGGGCGTGAAGATCGTCATTGCAGAAAGCTTCGAGCGTATTCATCGCTCTAATTTGGTCGGCATGGGCGTGCTGCCTTGCTGCTTCAACGAAGGTCAAAATGCCGCCAGCCTGGGCCTGACCGGACACGAGACCTTCGACTTTGACGGCATCGGCGACGGCACCGGCAAGACCCTGAAGGTCACTGCAACGGCGGCTGACGGCGGCGTCAAGAACTTCGAGATTCGAGTGATGCTCGATACGCCGAAGGAAGTCGCCTACTACTGTCACGGCGGCATCTTGCCGTACGTGCTGCGCGAACTGGCGAAGTCGCCGAAACCGGCGAAGGCCCAAGCGGCCTAGGCAGTCTGAAATCGGGGCCGGCGCAATGCCGGCCCCGTTGTTTGCGGGGACTTGCGCCCGGCCGGCCACTTATCCGGCAGCGATAGACGCTCGAATGCGCGGCATGTACATCAGTTGCGTCAACGCGCGAGTCACCACGTAGAGCACGAAGGCCAGCCACAATCCATGCGCAGCCCAAATCGGCGTGAGCAGCCATGCAAAAAGCATGAACACGGCGGTGGCCAATAGCGCCGCATTGCGCATCTCCGCCGATCGTGTCGCACCGATGAATATACCGTCCAGCTGGAAGGCGCCGAACGAGAGCAAGACATAGACGGACGCCCACGGCAGGTATCGTGCAGCCTCAACGCGAACCATCTCTAGGTCCGTCATTGCCGCTATCAACACGCCACCGCTGACCAGCAGCAGCGCCGCCAGGACCACGGACGTCCCCAGAGCTAATTCCGTTGATCGGCGCACAATGGCATCGAAGGCGCGGCGCTTGCCGGATCCAATTGCCTTGCCCACCATTGCCTCCACCGCAAAGGCGTAGCCGTCCAGGAAATAGGCGCTGAAAGCGATGAACTGCATGAGCAAGTGATTGGCGGCGAGGACTCGATCGCCGAAAACCGCACTTTGATTAGTGAACCAGGCGAAGGAAAACAGCAGCGCCAGCGTGCGGATGAAAATATCGCGATTCGTGCTCAGCGTGCTCAACAGGCGCTGCCAGTCGAGTATCCGTCCGCGCGGCCAAAATGCCTCTGTTTGCTCCTGTCGATTCTTGCTCAGCAGCGACAGCACCCAATACAGCGCAAAGCCCAAACTGATCCACTCAGCCAGAGCAGTGCCGATCGCAATGCCCTCCACGCCCCAACCCAGCCAGCCAGCAAACAGCAAATCTAGAGCGATGTTGAGTCCATTGAGCAATAGCTGCACCCGCAACAGCAGGCCGCTGCGCCCCAAGCCAACCAGCGTGCCCATCAGAGCGAAGGTGGCCAACGCAGCAGGTGCACCGAGTATTCGCCAATAGAAGTAAGTCTGTGTGCCCTGCTCCACCTCAGCGCTAGCCGAAAACAAACGTAGCGCCAGTGCCGCTATCGGCGCCTGCAGCGCCAGCAAGGTCACGCCAATTGCCAGAGCCAACAACAGCGAGCGCGCCAAAATCGCGCGAACTTCCACCTGATCGCCGGCGCCATCCGCCTGTGCAGTGAAACCTGTGGTTCCCATACGCAGGAAACCAAAACCCCAATAGACGAAGTTAAACAGCAACGCGCCGAGCGCAATCGAACCCAGATTGGACGTCGTACCGGTGTTGCCGATCACCGCCGTGTCGACCAAGCCGAGCATGGGCGTGGCGGCATTGGCTAGGATGATCGGCCACGCTTTGGTCCAGATCTGACCGTAGCTGGGGCTGGCTTCGGGAGTGTACTGACCGCCCACTAGCGTGGTGTTTCCTAATTACGTTGAATTAGTTTAGCCCGACTGTTTCATGAACTCGCGCGATGATCGCGCAGGACATTGGTAGGCCAGTGATTTTTCCGCAGGAGCGGTGTAGTGGTTCATACACCCGACTG
>QIMA01000153.1 GCA_003233535.1 Rhodanobacteraceae bacterium | reverse complement strand
CGACACCGACTTGCTCGCCTTCCTGGGTGGTCCGGAGGCGGCGAAAGTTTGGCAAGCGCACGGCTTCGAAGCACTTCTAAGCTCAGCACCGCCCGTTTCGCTGGGTGACCGCTGATGCTGGGACTGAACGAAGCCGAGTGGGCTGCGGTCGGCCTGAGCTTGCGGGTGGCGGCGGTAGCGACCGCATGCAGTTTGCCGTTGGCGATTGCGGTCGCAGCGCTGCTCGCGCGCGGGCGTTTTCCGGGTCGTAGCCTGTTCGATGCGCTGATTCATTTACCGTTGGTCATGCCGCCGGTGGTAACCGGCTATTTGCTGCTGTTGCTGTTCGGTCGGCGCGGGCTGATTGGTGAATGGCTATACGAACAGTTCGGCTTGGTCTTTGCATTTCGCTGGACTGGCGCCGCGCTAGCTGCTGCGGTGATGGCCTTTCCGCTCATGGTGCGCGCGATTCGGCTGTCGTTCGAGAATGAAGATGCGCGTCTGCGGGCAGCCGCGGCCACGTTGGGGGCGCCTCCATGGGCGGTTTTTGTGCGTGTGTCCTTGCCCTTAGCCTGGCCCGGTATCGTCGCTGGCGGGGTCTTGGCCTTTGCCAAAGCGCTGGGCGAGTTCGGCGCAACGATTACCTTCGTTTCAAGTATCCCGGGCGAAACTCAAACGTTGGCACTGTCTATCTACAACCAGATGCAGGTGCCCGGGGGCGAGCAGCGCTTGTGGCCAATGGTCTTGCTTGCGGCCACGCTGTCTTTGTTGGCCCTGCTGTTGTCGGAGTGGTTGGTTCGGCGGCAGCCCAGGCGGGATACTGGCTAGCGTGCTCGATCTGAACCTGCACATTCGCCGCGGCAATTTCAGCCTGCGCTTCGCACTGAAGTCTAGCGCGCGCGTGATTGCGCTCAATGGTGCGTCAGGAGCAGGCAAGACGAGCTTGCTGCATGCGCTTGCCGGGGTGGTTAAGCCGCATGCTGGGTTCCTGCGTTGGAATTCCACAACGTGGTTCGACGCCGAGCAGCATATACACGTGGCGCCGCATCGGCGTCGCATCGGCTACGTATTCCAGGACGCCCGATTGTTCCCGCACTTGAGCGTAGCCGCCAATCTTGACTTTGGTGCGCGCTACGTGGCTGCAGGCGAGAATCGCTTCGAGCGCGCAGCGCTGATTGAGATGTTGGCCCTGGAGCCCCTTTTAGGCCGGCGGATCGGTTACCTTTCAGGCGGGGAGCGGCAGCGTGTAGCCATTGCTCGGGCGCTGATGACACAGCCGCAGTTACTGCTCTTGGACGAGCCGCTGAGCAGCATTGATCGATCACACACGGCTGAGCTGCTGCCCTATCTGCGCACGCTGCGTGACGACTTGGCACTACCAATGATCTACGTGAGTCACGATCCCGATGAGGTGTCGCGTGTTGCCGAGGAAATAGTGCAATTGCCTTTCGGCGGGACCGGCTCAGCACTGTAGAATTTGCCCGCGCTAGCGCTACGAAGCTTAAGGGAACAAGATTGGACGACATGCTTGACACTGATAATGACGATGAAAACGCTGACGGCATGCAGTCAGAGTTACTACGCGAGATCTGCGCTCGGATTTCCGCGGGCGATCGTGCCGCTGAAGGTGAGTTAGTCCAGCACACCCGCTTCGCGCTTTGGATAGTCTTGGTAAAGCGTGGCTGTTCCAAGGATGAGGCAGAGGACTTGGCACAGGAGGCCCTGATAGTGACGCTGCGTCGGCTGCGCGCTGGTGAACTCGAAGATCCCAGTCGCGTCAGCGGGTATCTGCTACGGACCGCGCTCTACGTTCAGCGCGGAGCGCTCAGGCGGCAGGCAGAGAGTCGTTTGGTTTATGAGGTCGAGGAGGTGGATCAGTTTGTCGACGATAAGGCCGACCCCTTGGCGCACCTCGATCGCAGCGAGCGGCAGGAGTTGCTGCGCCGAGCGTTGAGCTGGCTTAGCCAGCCGCGCGACCGCGAGCTACTCAATCGTCATTACCTGCTTGAAGAGGATAAGTTGGATGTGTGCGCGGAATTAAATCTGTCTGTAGAACACTTCGATCGAGTGCTGTACCGAGCGAAACAGCGCCTAGCCAAGCTGCTGAAGCCTTTTACCCAGTGACCCGCCGGAGTCAAATACTGGGTGAGAGGTTACGAGTGTTCACGGCAGTAGTAGGTCGAAGCCCTAATGCAAACAGGCGAGAAAGATGAAGATTGTTAGCTCTAACGCGAACGCGTTGCAAGGCGGCGAGCACGGCCGCCATCAATTGAGTGACTGGGTTGAACCCTACCTGCGGGATCGGCTGACCAACAAGCAGCGCGATCAGTTTGAACAAGCGTTAGTGTGCGATATCCAGCTGCAAGACTTGACCAGGCAGGCTTATGCACTGCGCCAGTTAAGCCAGGAATTCCCCGAACAGTTGGCTTCGACGAGCGCCCGTCAGCGATCGCCGATGCTGCACTACGCGATGGCCGCAAGCCTAGGCGCGGCGTTAGTGAGTTTGCCGGCGTGGTGGGTTCAGCAAGAACTACGTCAGGATCGCGGCGCGCTCACTGCGCAGCTTGCGCAAGTTCAGCAAGTAGTGGCAGATCTAGCGCGGCCGCAGGCTGGGCTGGCTGTCGTCCAGCTAGGCGTGACGCGTTCGAGCGACAATCAGGTGGCGTTGATTCGACAAACCCATGGTATGCGCTGGGTACAGCTGCAACTGCCGCTAAACTCGCCCACCGGCGGTTCGTGGCCGATCAATGCCGAGCTTGAACTGGCCACTGTGGGCGGCGAGAAGCGCTGGCGCTATCGTTTGGAAGACCTGCAGGTAAACGGTGATTTTGCGTTGCTGTTTCCTTTGGCGAGCGCCCAACCAGGGCTGTACGACATAGCGATTGTTGATCAAGAGCAGACCCTGGCGGAATATGCTTTTGAACTTGCGCAAGCAGATCAGTGATCGAGCGCATTCGTAACCGGGCTGAAAGGGCAGTCTCGTTGCCAACGAACGCGATGATCAACATAGATTACACTTTCTTTCCGCTCTCGCTTTCACAGCTCGGATCTGCTCGGCAGTGGCGCTGCCAGTCACAATGGCGCCCTTAACGTTGCTCTGAGCGGGCTTGCTGCCCTGGCAGTTGGAGACCATTTCGGCTCCGCTAGAGAGCTCACGACTTCATGTTGTCACCCGCTTGCGGCAAGCTGTGCAGGTGAGCTCAATTACACCGCCGCGAATTCGTCTAAATCCGATCCTAGCCCTGTTGGTCGGCCCGCTGTTGTCTGTCGCGACATTCGCCACGCCAGACGAGCATTTCGGTCAGATTCAGGGCGGGCAACGGCTGACGCTGGAAGTGCCAGAGCCGGCGGCGCAGCACGCGCTGCTGTTGGATGAAAACGGCGTTGACCTCGTTATAGAGCGCCACGATCTGGGCCTCGGCAGCGTCGCCAACTTGCCGGGACGGCGCTGGGGTAGTCAGATTCAGGTGGCCTGGGATCTGCCGCCAGGAACGGCCAGTTTGGTCGTTAGGCCGCTGTTGCCCAACGCCCCGGCCGGCACGTATAGCTATCGATGGTTGCGCGTGGATCCCGGCGACCGGCAGAGTCTGCAGTCGCTCAGCCGTGCTGCTGAAAGTGCGCCGCGCCGGGACCCGGAATCGACCGCAGCTACCTTGGCCTATCTACAGCAGGTCCTGGCTGGGGCAAGCGCGACCCTACCCGTGGGCGCTGCCCAGCTTTGGTTCCGAGTCGGGCAACTGCTGGGGCGGATGAACGACTCATCTGCCGAGCAGGCCGCCTATCGCACCAGCATCGCTTTGCTGGGTGAGCGCGCGTCGGCAGATCAAGGCCTAGGCCACGTTTTGGCTGCGCTCAGCATGAGCCTGATGCGTGATGGTCAGCTACGCGAGGCCGCGCGGGTCAACGCGGCAGCGGCGGCGGCTGCGAACCGCGCCGGCGATCTCTACCAAAAGGCGCTGATAACCAATAACGGCTGCGTAGTGGTGCGCGCTCGCGCCGATATGAAAGCGGCCGCGGCGTGCTTCACGGAGGCGCTGAAGGCCTATCAGGCGGCTGGCCTGGTGGAGCACCAAAGCGCCGTGCTCACCAACCTCTCCGCTGCTTACACCAGCTTGGGCGATGGTCACGCCGCGTTGAAAGCATTGCAGCAGGCCATCGACCTGCTTAGCGGCTTGGCTGGCGATGATCACGATATTGCGCACGCGGCTGCGCTGACCCACCTGGCCCAGACCCAGGCGCGCTTGGGTCAATTCGGTGAGGCGCTTCAGTCTGGCTATGCGGCGCTCGCTCTGGCCCGCCGACTGGGCAACGACGTCTGGGAGCTGCAGGC
>QIMA01000282.1 GCA_003233535.1 Rhodanobacteraceae bacterium | reverse complement strand
TCCGCCCGGTATGCTTTGGGCTCTACCGTGACCCGACCAGCACAATGATTAACGCAACCGCTCTGCATTGCCGCACGTTCGCCTTGGCCAGTTTGCTGTTGCTGGCCTCACCGTACGCGCATGCGCAGGTTTCGCTGGATACCGTTGGCGTACCGGTGACCGAGAACTTCGACAGTCTGGCGACGCAGCAGCAGGTCAGCATCGACATCACCGTTAACGGTGACGTGAGCAACGAAAGCAACGAGACTTTCGCGGTTAATCTCAGCGCCCTTAGCGGGGCGACCGACGGTGATTTGGCGGGCGTCGGGACGATCGTCAACGACGACGGTGTAACCCCAATCAGTGTCAGCCTCAACGACCCCACCCTCGACGAAGGCGACTCGGCCACAGCAATCACCTTCAGCGTGAGCCTGGACAGTCCTGCAGGACCGGGCGGGATTAGCTTTGATATTCAAACCAGCCCAGGCACGGCACTGGCAGGCGACGACTATGTCACTCGCAGCCTAATCAACCAGAACATCGCCGAAGGACTCACCAGTTTCGACTTCGTCGTCGACCTGGTCACCGACATCATTGCTGAAACGCCAGCCGCCGAGACCTTCACGGTGAGCTTGAGCAACGTCAGCGGCAGCGGCGCCGGCGCGGTCGACAACAGCGGCACCGGCACGATAAACGACGATGATCCCGTCCCTCGCAGCATCGCTGAACTGCAGGGCACCGGCCCGCTGAGCCCCTTCGTCGACACCGTCCAGGTCTCTTTCGGCAACGTTGTCACGGCAGTGGGCAGTAACTTGTTCGCGATGCAGATGCCCAGCCCGGGCGATGGTGACGTCTTCACTTCCGACGGTATTTTGGTATTTACCGGCGGCGTGCCCACGGTAGCGGTCGGTGACGAGGTCAACGTCAAAGGAACAGTGGTCGAGTTTTTTGAGCAAACTGAGTTCACCGCGACCGGCGGCGGATTAACGATCGAAGTGGTTGGCAGCGACGCATTACCGGCACCGCTGGCGCTGGACGACATCATTCCCTCGCCCGCTCCAGGCGCGCTGGCCTGTCAGGGTGGCGGCAGCACGATCCCGACGGGTGATCCGGTCGCCACGCAAAACTTCGAGTGCTTCGAGGCCATGTTGGTGAGCACCAGCAGCGGCATTATCAACTCCCCACATCAGAGTTTCAGCCCCGACCCGATCGCCGAGAACTACTTTGCGACCGGCGGAGCAAGGGTCAAACGAGAGTCCGGGGTTGCTCCGGAGGCCGCCGTTGAAGCGGGCCTGCCAGCCGGCGTTGCGCTATGGGACGGCAATCCGGAACTGTTCGAGCTGGATCTGGACAGACTGAGTCTGCCCGCCGATGTACTCATCCCCGGCAGCACAATTAGCGCCACCGGCGTCATCGGCTTTGAGTTTGGCGGCTATGAGTTGTGGCCAACCAGCGTGACCGTTAACAACGCAATGCAGATCCCTTCGCCAGCCCCTATCGCTGGCTACAACCAGCTTGGGATCGGCATGTTCAACGTCGAGAACTTGTTCGATACGATCGATGATCCAGATACCGACGACACCATCCTGACCCCGGCCGAGCTGGAGCTCAAACTAGGCAAGCTATCGGCCTACATCCGCGAGGTGCTTAACGCGCCGGACGTGTTGGCACTGATTGAGGTAGAGAATCAGACTGCGGCCGATGCCTTGGCGGCAAGAATCAACGCTGACGACCCGTCGATCAATTACACCGCCGTGACCTTTGACGGCAACGACCCGCGCGGTATCGACAATGCCTATCTGACCCGCAACATCACCGTTAACAATGTTACTCAGCTGCGCCTGAATCAGATGACCAACGAATGCAGCGGCACCGCACCCTGCACCTTGAACGACCGACCATCGCTGCTGCTAGAAGGCTCGTTCACCCAGGCGAACGGACAAATCCAGGATTTCGCCGTGATCAACAGTCATTTCCGCTCACTCAGCGGAATCGACAACCAGTCCAATTTGAGCAACGCACTGCGGGTGCGCCGTAAGCGACTGGAGCAAGCGGTGGCCATCGCCGAGGAGAGCCAGGCCTTTCAGGCGGCGAACCCAACGGTGCCGCTGATCTCACTAGGCGATTTCAACGCCTTCGAATTCACCGATGGCTACAGCGATCTGATGGGGATCGTGCGCGGTGACGCCAACGTGGCAGACGACGGCTTGCCGCGCGACACGATGTTCGAGATTCAGGACATCTACCCGGCCATCAGCGGCAATATCGTCGATCCACCGCTAATTGAAGCCATGTTCAATCTGCCGGCCGACGATCAGTACAGCTTCTTGTTTGGCTGCGGCTTCTCTGCTGGCTGTTTTGCGCAGGCGCTAGATCACACGCTGCTCAATTCCGCCGCGCAGCCGTTCTACGCAGACTTTGGCTTTGGCCGCGGCAATGCCGACGCGCGCCGCAGTGACGGCGAGATCGCGCTATCGCCGCTGCGCAGTTCTGACCACGATGGCTCGGTACTGATCCTCAACCTTGGCGACGAGCTATTGATCGACGGTTTCGAGTCGCCATAGCAAGTAACTGCCGCGCGGACCCAAGCGTTCGCGTGAGCCGGCAGCGTCACCCGCAACCGCCGGTGATGCTCATCCCAACAATTCAGACTCAGTCCGACATAGCTGCTATCAGCAGTACGGAAATAGTGCGGGACAGGAGGGGCTAAAATCTATGGAAGCAGCGAAATAGCCGTTGGCGGGGCGACGAGTTTAGCGTGAGCATGCCCGACGGTCATCAATCGTTTGCCCCGGACAACCATGATGATCAATCCGTTCAGACAGCACGTCCTCAGGACTCGACTGGGTACTTGAGTTTGTCATGCCCTTTCCATTTTGTCGGGTTTTTGCATTGCAAACTGTCGGGTTTTTGCATAGTCTTAGAGACAGCAAAGGGTACGGAATAGTGGCCGCTAAGCAATCATTGCGTCAGCAGATCTTTAAGCGCATCACCAAGGCGAAGCGCGATGTTTTCCTGACTCGCGAGTTTTGCGAGCTCAGGGACGAAGATCAGGTCATCCGTGCGCTGCGTGAGCTCGTTGCGGATCACGTGTTAGTTCGGCTCGGCAAAGGCGTGTATGCCAAGGCACGGGTGTCGAATTTGTCCGGACGTGTCGTTTTGGCTAGTCCTGGTGGCTTTCAGGCTGTCGCGCAGCAGGCGCTGACTCGACTGGGCGTCCAATGGGAACCCACAGACGCACAACGCGCCTTCACGGAAAAGGGTTCCACTCAGATCCCTGTTAATGCCGTGGTCAAGGTGAAGGGCCCATTCGCTCGAAAACTGCGATATGGCAATAATGAACTGATCCTTGATCGCTGATCTTACCCTCGACGGTTTCGTCGACGTTGCTGATGCTCTCGGCCTACCCCTACCAGGGTTAGTCGAGAAGGACTTTCACGTCGTCAATGCCTTGCGCGCGCTGAGCGCGCTCGCAACTTGCGATCCGGGACTCGTATTCGGAGGAGGTACTTCCCTGTGCCGCGCATATCGCCTGATTCAGCGGATGTCGGAGGATATCGATCTGCGCATCGTAAGCGCGCAACATCTGACTGCAGGCGCACGCAGAAAATTCCGCAATGACATTGTGAATTGCCTACAGACAGCTGGGTTCCAGTTTGACCCGGCCGATCAAGAACATCTCGCCGTCCATGACAGCGGGAGAACGTTTACTTTCAACCTGGCGTACGCGCCGTTGGCCGAGCCGGTCGAGAGCCTGCGCCCCGGAGTGAAGATCGAGATCTCTTCCTGGCCGCTTAAACTCAAACCGGTGACTTGCTCCATCAAGTCATTTTGGAATGAAGCGCACGGTGCCGGGGCGGAGGTGCAAGCGATACCCTGCGTTGCCGTGACGGAGACTGCGGCCGACAAATTTGTCGCCCTGACACGCCGAATCGCCTATGAAAGGAGTATCGGAAGTGCGCGCGACGGGACGCTTTTGCGCCATGTCTACGACTTGTATCAGCTCCGACCGATGCTCAATCTCGCCGATCTCGGGCCAGTCATTAAATCTGTTATGGCGAGTGATCGCGATAGCCGAGGAAAGAACTTTCCAGACTATGAACAGAATCCGGCAGCCGTGTCGCGCGGCGCGCTCAAGGCGCTGTCGGATGACATCGCGTATGCCGAGACGTTTAAAGTCTTTCAGCGGGACATGGTTTACGGGGATGCCGTTGAGTTCGCGGCCTGTTTGCCCGTACTAAATGAGCTAGCGGCATTGCTCGACACCTGATCTTGACGTTTACGCGACGCTGGCGGTGTGTGTTAGTGGTGCGCGAAACGCAGCTTGGCAGAAGTC
>QIMA01000273.1 GCA_003233535.1 Rhodanobacteraceae bacterium | reverse complement strand
CACAGCGACCCCCTGTTCCTTTCCTCGCCGAAAATCCTCGCGACCATGCAGTCCTTCATGCGCGACGAGAAGGTCGCCCAGGGGTCGATTCAGGCCGCAGCTTTCAGCTTCATTCCGCCGCGCGAGGTGACCGAGTTGAGCGCTGAGCAGCTGGCCCGATACGCCGGTGACTACGCGACCGGCGAGGGCGAGGTACGTATGGTGCCGGCTGGAAACCTGCTCTATTCCTTCCACGGCAATGGCCGCCCGTTTCCGTTGCGATCCAGTTCGCAGCGGGAATTCTTCTGGGAGGGGTTGCCGGCCACGGTGGAATTTGAGCTGAGCGATGACGGCGAAGTGCTGGCCATGCTGGTCGATGCAGACGGCGACGGACACGATATCGAGCGTGCTGTGAAAGTTGCCGAGAGCGCCGACTAACGACTAACGACTAACGACTATTGGGTCCTAACCCGGAATTTCATAAACTTCCGGGTTAGTGTGTTCTTCGGGAACCTTCGCAGCTAGTGAGCCAAGCTTCGCAGCTCCTGCGCACGGGCGCGGCTCACGCCCAGCTTCGTGCCGTCAGCCATCTCCGCAACCAATTGGCCGTTGATCTGGCGCTTGAATGCACTGACCCGATCGAGATTGACGATGTGCGTGCGGTGTATGCGGACAAAGCGTTCGGCATCCAATCGTTGCTCTAAGCGCGCCAGCGACAGGTGCAGCAGATGCGGGCTAGGGCTGCCGTCGTGAACGGCCACATAATCGCCAACGGCTTCTATCCAGCGAATCTGGTCGACTGCGACCGGCACAATGGTGCGGCCGTTGCGTATAAACAGCCGACTAACTGGACCCTGGGCCAAGGCTTCGCCCAATCGATCTAGGGCCGACGGCAGCGGCTCGCCGATGGCTGCGCGAATACGATCCAGGGTGGCGGCCAAACGCTCCTGGCCAAAGGGCTTAAGCACGTAGTCCAGCGCCCCTAACTCAAATGCAGTGACCGCAAATTCGGCGTATGCCGTAGTGAAAACGACGAAGGGCTGATGCTTGCTACACTGCAGCACCTGGGTTCCCAGCAGGCCGGGCATCTGAATATCTAGAAATACGAGATCAGGTTTTAGTTCGTCGATTCTGGCGACCGCGTCTGGCCCGTTGCTAGCTTCGCCGATGCAAGCTATCCACTCGACCTCCGCGAGCATTTGCCGCATGCCCGCGCGCGCCACCGGTTCATCGTCAACCACCAAGGTCCGCACAGCTGCCTCAGTCGTCATCGTTCACTCCTGGCAGCGTTGATCCCGCGTCTTGGTCGATCAGCAGTTCCGCTACCAGACCACCACCTGCTACGCGCCGCAATAGAAGTTCTGCGCTGCCACCGTACAGCCAGCCTAATCGCTCGCGCAGGCGGCGTAAACCGGTGCCCGCCGATTTAGCGATTTGCACCGGATCGGCACCTTCGCCGTCGTCGCTCACCTTGATTCGTAGCCGGTCGTTCTCCACGTTCGCGGAAATCGTTACCGTGGTGGCTTCCACCCGCGGCGCGGCGGCATGACGCACCGCGTTCTCCACCAGCGTTTGTAGTGCGAAACAGGGCAGCGTGGCGTTAAGCGCCTGCGGTTGGATTTGCGCATTGATCTGCAGTCGATCGCCGAAACGAATGCTCTCGATGGCTAGGTAGCGCTGCACAAATGCCCATTCGTCGGCCAACGGCAGTACGTCGCGCTGCTCTTCAATCACGCTGCGCAGAGCGTCGGCAAGCTGCTCGGCGGCACGTGAAGCGGCGCGCGGATCCACTGGAATAAGCTGGACGACGGTGTGCAGAGCATTAAACAGAAAGTGCGGGTGCAGCTGTGCGCGTAGTGCGGCGAGCTGCGAACGCGCTTCCAGCGCTGAGATCTGCGCTCCACGCTGGGCGGCGCGGGCGCCGTAGGCCACGCCGGCGACCATCACATAGAGCCAGAATCCGGTGGTCAGATAGGGCAACAGCCCGGGTCCCAAGCTGCCTCTCCAGCGCCAGTGCAGGATGCTCTCAACCAGGAAGTTGAGCAGCAACCAGGTTCCCGCATAGGCGGCTGCGGCCAGCAGGTGTAGACCCAAAAAGCGGATGCGGAAGGGGTACGGCCAAGGGGCCAGTCCGCTCAGCCGGTGAACGAACAACCCCAGCACGGCAGCGATCGCCATCATCCGCAGCGAGTCCAGCATCGCCGCATGCAGGTGGCCGTCGTGGGCGAGGTAGATCAGCACGCTAAACAGCGCCCAGATTGGCAGCCATCCGATTAGTAGCTGGAGCCAGATCCAATGTTTAGACATGCTTAAACCATACTCCCTAGCCCGGATATTTCATGAACTCGCGCAGCCGCGACGGCGACTGAAGAGGTTGCCACTAAGGAAGGCGTCGAAAGGCATAGTCTGGCTGATGAGCTAGGCGGATGATGCAGCTGGCGGCCCTCGTTGAAGTCGAAGGCGGGAGCCCCGCCATAGGGTTGCGGCCCAAGTTGTCCCAGCGTTCTACACCCTGCTAAGTTCTAGCGCTGCGCCTGCTTGGCGACGCGTTTGGCCACGATCACTAGGGCTTCCTCCTCCCAGCTCGCGCCACCGTCAAAAGAGCGGTCTTGCTGCATGCGGAAGCTGTTCTCACTGACTTCGGTGAACCGCGTGCGGCTGATAAACGCTGTGCCGTCGTGCGAGTTGCCTTTGCCATCGACCTGCATCAGGCCGCCGCGCAGCTGCGCTTCGGATTGATTCAGCTGTGCCCGGTAAACATCCAACCCGTTGACCTTCCAGCGCTGAGCGTCTGCGTCGTAAAGGCGCAGCGTGTGATTGAAGGTCTGCGGGTTGCCGGAGCTGTCCGTTACCCGCAGTTCGTCTTCGATGCCGCGACCATCGAAAGCTCGCCAGGCCTTCCAACTGCCCAACATCTTCGGCGTGCCGTGCATCAGTGCGACCAGGCTGCTGACTTTCGGGGTTAGCTCTATCGACCAGTGCCCAATCAGGAAGTCGAACTGTTTGGCGGCGGCGGGTTGCTGCGCCATGGCGTTGCTGGTCGCCAGACACAGGGTGAATAGCAGGGCGAGGATTACTCGGTTCATTGCGGACTCCGTAGCTTTGCCAGGTGGCGTTGCGAAACAGCCTGCCAGCGCCGACCGGGGCCGCGAACGGGATTTCGCTCAACCGCAGATTGACGCCGGTGAACGGCAAACGGACCGAACCGCGATTGCGGCTTTTCGCCCAACGGCAGCTCGACGGGGTTGGACGGTCGCTCGCTACAGCGCTGCGCGAAATAGGCTGATGGGCAACAGCAAAGCAAAGGTTCGAACAGATGAATGTAATGACAGCGAACGCGGAAAACGGCGCGCAGAAGGTGGTGGAGCTGCAGCGCGTAGAGAAGACCTATCAAGGTGCCGGGGGCAGTTTCCGGGCTTTGCGCGGGATCGATCTGAGCATCAATCGCGGTGAGTTCGTTGCCGTGGTTGGCCAATCCGGCAGCGGCAAGTCGACCCTGCTCAATTTACTGGCCGGAATTGATCGCGCCAGTGCCGGAGAGGTGGTGATTGCCGGTCAGTCGCTGCGCGGGATGAGCGAGTCGGCGCTGTCCAGTTGGCGTGGTCGTGCCGTGGGCATGGTCTTTCAGTTCTTTCAGCTGCTGCCGACCCTTAGCGCGCTAGAGAACGTCATGCTGCCAATGGACTTTTGCAGTCGCTGGCCGGCGCACGAACGACGCGATCGCGCCATGGCGTTGCTCGAACAGCTAGATGTGGCCGATCAGGCGCACAAGTTTCCGGGCTCGATGTCGGGCGGACAACAGCAGCGAGTAGCCGTCGCCCGCGCATTGGCCAATTCGCCGCCACTGTTGTTGGCTGACGAGCCCACCGGCAACTTAGATAGCAAAAATGCAGCGGCTCTGTTGGAGCTACTCGGCCAACTCAGCGAGGCCGGCCAGACAGTGGTGATGGTCACCCACGAGGCGTCCGCGGAGAGCAAAGCTGATCGCAGCCTGCGCCTGATCGACGGCCAGTTCGAAGTCTCTGGAGAACCGTCATGATCGATACGCGATGGCGCAAAGTGTTGCGCGATTTGTGGCTGCATCGCGGCCGCAGCCTGTTAGTAGTTTTGGCCGTAGCGGTTGCCTTGATTGGCGCCGGGTCCGTACTTAACGCCTGGGCACTGGTGGAACGAGCGACTGAAGTGGGCTATCGCGCCAGTTTGCCAGTGTCGGCCACGCTGAGCGTGGACCGCGTCGACAGCGACTGGCTCGAGCAAATCCGCGAGTTGCCCGGGATTGCCGGGGTGCGCGCGCAGCGCCTCATAAGCGGCCGCTTCAAGGCCGGCAGCCAGTGGCAGCGGGCG
>QIMA01000456.1 GCA_003233535.1 Rhodanobacteraceae bacterium | reverse complement strand
GTCTCGGCCATCCTTCACGACACCATCGAAGACACGCCTTTGACCAAGGCCGACGTCGAGGAGCAATTCGGCTCGACCGTCGCCGATTTGGTCGATGGCGTCACCAAGCTGGACAAGGTCGATTTCGCCTCGCGCGAAGCGGCGACGGCAGAGAGTTTCCGCAAGATGCTGCTGGCGGTGGCGCGCGATCTGCGGGTCATACTGATCAAACTGGCCGATCGCCTGCACAATATGCGCACATTGGGCTCGATGAATCCTGACAGTCGGCGTCGCATTGCGCGGGAAACGCTCGAGATCTATGCCCCAATCGCACAGCGCCTTGGGATGAATGCGATCAAGGCTGAGCTGCAGGACTTGGGTTTTCGCGCCTACTACCCGATGCGTCATCGGGTGATCGATGCGGAGCTGCGTCGGCTAATAGGCAATCGTCGCGAGCCGATGCAGAAAATTGCCGAAGCGCTCAAACACAAGCTGGATTTGGAGGGTGTGCCGGCTCGGCTGATTGGACGAATCAAGAGTCCCTATAGCGTCTTCAAAAAAATGAAGAGAGAGCACAAGACCTTCGGCCAGGTCATGGATGTGCAGGGTTTTCGCACGGTCGTGGGTGGAGTCATGCAGTGCTATTGCGCCTTAGGCGCGGTGCACAATCTCTACAAGCCGGTCGACGGACGCTTTAAGGACTACATCGCGATTCCGAAAGCCAACGGCTATCAGTCGTTGCACACGACCTTGTTTGGCCCCTTCGGCCAGCCACTGGAAGTGCAGATTCGCACCGAGGACATGGACACCGTCGCTGAACGCGGCGTTGCCGCGCACTGGATCTACAAATCAGATAACAGTCCAGCCAACAGTGCTCAACTGCGAGCGCGAGAGTGGCTACAGGGGCTGCTCGATTCGCAGCGTCAAGCCGGCAATCCGCTTGAGTTTCTCGACAACGTGCGAGTCGACCTGTTTCCCGATGAAGTCTACCTGTTCACGCCCAAAGGCCGAATCCTGGCGCTGCCTCGGCGCGCTTGTGCGATTGATTTTGCCTACGCGGTACATACCGATGTGGGCGACCATGCCGTAGCCGCTCGCGTCGATCAGCGCTTAGTGCCGCTGCGCACCCGATTGCACAGCGGTCAGACCGTGGAGATCATCACAGCGCCGAGCGCCAGCCCAAAGCCACACTGGCTGGAATTCGTCGTCACCAGCAAAGCGCGAACCTCTATTCGACACTTCCTCAAGCATCTGCAGCATGAGGATGCAGTGGCGATGGGTGCGCGCATGCTAGACCGCTCTCTGGACGCACTGGGCGCGAGCCTGGACAGCATTCCGCGGCAGCGTATCGAGGCAGTGCTCACCGAAAACCGGGTGCAGCGACTCGAAGAACTGCTGGCCGATTTGGCGCTCGGCAATCGGATGCCGGCGGTCGTTGCCAAGCAGCTCACTCGCGGTGAGAAAAGTGCTGGCGCAGACCCAGATAAACAGGCCGAAGTGGTGCGCATTAGCGGCGCCGAACGCGGCGTAGTCAGCTTCGCTAACTGCTGTCATCCGCTTCCTGGCGACCCAATTATCGGCTTCCTTAGCGCCGGTAAGGGCCTAGTAATTCACCAAACCACGTGCCCCAACGCTGTTGAGCTGCGTAAGCAACCCGAGCGGATGATGCGGGTGGACTGGGAGGCTCAAGTCGAAGGCGAGTTCCGGGTCCAGATGAAAGTCGAAGTGGCCAACAAACCGGGCGTTTTGGCGACGGTGGCGGCCGCTATTGCTGCGTTGGATTGCAATATCGAGAGCGTTGAATACGGCGAGCGCGACATGACCAGCGCAACGCTATTGTTCACGCTGGAAGTGCGCGACTTGCACCACCTCAACGATGTGATGCGCAAACTGCGTCGGACCGAAGTGGTTCAGACAGTACAGCGCAACTGACCGCCAATCTTTAGCCGCGTTGAGTCCACGCGAGGTTCCGCTGCTCATCGCATGGCATAGTTCGCCCATTACCTTAGCGATGGACGCCCCTATGAGTCGTACGAGCATTCAAACTGATCAAGCGCCCGCCGCGATAGGCACCTACTCGCAGGCGGTTAAAGTGGGCAATACGGTCTACTTGTCAGGCCAGATTCCGCTTGATCCGAAAACCATGGAGATGGTCGGTAGCGACGTCGAGGCCGAAATCCATCAGGTATTTAGAAACCTCATCGCGGTGTGCGAGGCGTCTGGCGGCGGACTCAATGACATCGTTAAGCTGAATATCTTCCTTACCGACTTAGGCTGCTTCGCGCAGGTCAACGCGATCATGGCCGAGTACTTTGCCGAGCCTTTCCCGGCGCGTGCGGCCATCGGCGTTGCTGCCCTGCCGCGCGGTGCGCGTGTGGAAATGGACGGAATTCTGGTCGTCTAGCCCATTACCATCGTTCGCGGAGAGCCGATTTGGCGAAGCAGCTAAGGGCCGCCGAGAACCCGGACAGTAGCGACTGGGTGCAGCGCGGTCTGCAGCCGGTTTCGAGCCTGGGCAAGCAGTCTAAACCAGCGCTCGCGGCGCTGAGCAAACTCGGCCTGGAGACGGTCGGGGATCTGTGGGTGCATTTGCCGCTGCGCTACGAGGATCGGACACAGCTCACGCCGATAGCCGAGCTGCGTCCTGGTCAGACGGCCCAGGTTTGCGCTGAAGTACAGGCTGCGGAAATCGTCATGCGGCGCACGCGAATGCTGCTCGTCGTCATCAATGACGGTAGTGCCTCGATGACGCTGCGCTTTTTTCGTTTTCGTCAGGCACAGCTCACCAGCTTCGCGCCCGGTACTCGCGTGCTCTGTTTCGGCGAGGCGCGCGGCGGATCGGTGGGTCTGGAAATGATGCACCCCAAGTATCAGCTGCTGGCCGACAGCGCGCCGATACCCATCAGCGGCACGTTGACCCCGGTCTATCCGCGCGGCGAAGGTATTAGTGTCGAGCGAATCTCCAAGCTGGTGGGGCTAGCCCTGGAGCGGCTGCCTAAGGGCGCCGATATGGAGTGGCTAGCGCAAACCCAGCTGGATCAATTGGGTTTGCCAGATATGGCGCAAGCGCTGCGCTTGGTCCATCAGCCGGATCCGGAAACGGACCTAGTGGCGCTGGTCGATGGTGCGCATCCGGCTCGGCGGCGCTTGGCGCTGGAAGAGTTGGTCGCGCAGCGTATTAGCTTGCGCCTCGTGCGTAAGCGTTTGGATGGCTTACGCTCGCCGGTTTTGCGCCCGGCTGGAAAGCTGCAGCAGGCGCTGTTGGAGCACTTGCCATTTACCCTGACCGGCGCCCAAGATCGGGTGATGACTCAGCTGCGGTCCGACTTGGCGCGCAGTCATCCGATGCTGCGTCTAGTCCAGGGCGATGTTGGTTGTGGCAAAACGGTCGTCGCAGCCTTGGCTATGCTAACGGCCATTGAGGCGGGTCATCAAGCTGTGCTGATGGCGCCGACTGAGCTGCTCGCAGAGCAGCATCGAGTGACGTTCGAGCGCTGGCTGCAGCCGCTGGGGATTACCCCGGTGTGGTTGGCGGCGAAGGTGACAGGCAAGGCCAGAAAGCAGACGTTAGAGCGAATTGCTGACGGCGCGCAATTGGTGATCGGCACACATGCGCTGATGACCGACGCGGTTGTATTTAAGCGACTCGGGCTGGTGGTTATCGACGAGCAGCACCGCTTCGGCGTTCATCAGCGTCTGGGGCTGCGCAACAAGGGCGTGCAGCACAGTCATTGCCCGCATCAACTGGTGATGACCGCCACACCCATCCCCAGAACTTTGGCGATGAGTATGTACGCAGACATGGACGTATCGGTGATCGACGAACTGCCACCAGGACGCAGTCCGATTACCACCGTGGCGGCCAGTCAGAACCGCCGCGATGAAGTGGTCGAGCGGGTTCGTGCCGCGTGCCGAGATGGGCGTCAGGCCTATTGGGTCTGTACCGTGATCGAGCAGTCCGACCTGGTCGAGGCGCAAGCGGCCGAAGATCTGCACGCCGATCTGAGCGCAGCGCTCACCGATCTGCGCGTGGGCATGGTCCACGGTCGGCAGAAAAGTCCGGAACGACACGCGGCGATGGCTGCATTTGCCGCCGGCGAGATCGATCTACTGGTTGCCACCACCGTGATTGAGGTTGGAGTGGACGTTCCGAACGCCAGCCTGATGGTGATCGACAACGCCGAACGTGTGGGGCTAGCGCAACTGCATCAGCTGCGTGGGCGAGTCGGTCGCGGCTCGCAGGCGTCGAGTTGCGTGCTGCTATACAAGTCGCCGCTGGGCCAAGTTGCCCGCGCTCGATTAGCGGCTTTGCGCGACTCGCAGGACGGCTTTTACATCGCTGAACAGGATTTG
>QIMA01000507.1 GCA_003233535.1 Rhodanobacteraceae bacterium | reverse complement strand
GATAATCCCACAAAGTAATGCCAGTGAGTGATGGCTCTTTCTCTAGCAATGGTACCAACACAGATTCCCACACCGCTTTCAATGGGTCTTTGCGGGTTCGCCAATGGCGCACTTTTATAGCCTGAGGATCACCGGCCTCTATGCGGCGACCCGTGCGAATACTGAGCCCCGCTTTGGCTGCTGCTGTCTCTTGTCTTTTCATGTAAATGTTCTCCTGTAATTGAGTGATATGTTTACCAGATATGTTTACCAGGCAAGTATTTTCTCCTTTGAGCAAAAAATACTTATCCTTCATTACACTCAACCGGTCAAGATAATTGTCGTCTGACCGGACAGGTTAATTGTCGACTAACAAAATCTGCAAAACTCTGGTAATATGGCGTTTGAACCTCCTCTCCAAAAGGATCATTACTATGTTGTTTAAATCTGGCTTGTTAAGCGCCCTGTTTATCGCGGTGGTCATGGTGGCGACACTGGCGCACGCGGGTGGCGACGCGATCGTGCTGGACGCCGATTTCGACGCGCGCATGCCGGGCGATGTCTTGGGTGTTGGCGGGGCGGCGGCCGGGGAGCCGGTCGATCTAAGCACGCTAGATGGCCTCATCCTCGAGGACACGCCGGGCGACAACTTCTTGCGCGTCAGCAACAACACGGGCACCAGCAATGGCCGGAGCATACGTTGGCAGCTGCTAGACAGCGCGGAAATCACTAGCGGCATGGTCACGATCAGCTTTACATTCACGCCTAGCGCTCTAGAACGCTACGGCCTCGGCGTACGTGAAAGCGGCGGTTCTTCGCGCGTGTTTCTGTCCCTCACCTTCAGCAGCGGCGGAACGTTCAGCGGAACAGATGCCGCCGGCGTAATACCGCTGACCAACAATACCTTCGCCGCCGACACCGAAATGGCGGTGGTCTCGCACCAGTGAAGTGACGGTCAACGGTTTGTCCGTATTTTCGGGCCGTTCGCACGGCATCACTGATCGCGGCGTGGGTCGCATCCTTACCGGCTATGCCAGCGGCAACACCGGCAACCCTTTTGACTTGGACGACTTCACGGTGAATGGGTCCCTGCCGTTGCCGCTGGTACTGGACGCGGACTTCGACGACAAGCCGGTCGGTCAGCCCATCGGCACGGGCGGCGCAGAAGTAGGCGAACCGGCAACGATCAACGATGGACTGGTTACGACGATAATCGACCCTGCAGTAGGCAATCCCATACTGCGTTTACAGAACACATCGATGGGCCTAGCTCGCGCCGTGCGCTGGGGATTGCTCGACAATCTCGAAGTCGAAACTGGCTTGATTGCGTTCGACGTCGACGTCGAATTCGCCATGCGAGACAACTATCAAGTGGTCATCCGAGAGGCCATGGGTTTTGCTTCCAGCTTCGCGACTTTTCGTTTCTTCAACGCAGGCAACATCACGCTGACTGACGCCAACGGCGTCGCCAGCCTACCGCCGTTCATCTACAACGCCGGACAAACTTATCGGCTGCGGCTGATCTATGACGTCGATGCTGGCACCTACTCGGTGTTTATCGACGATACCGAGTTGGTGGCTGATCGCGCGCACGGTGTCAGCACTGGGCGCGGCGTGGGTTCGATTACCTTCGGCTTCCTGAGCACCGCCTCTGCCGCTGCGGAGTTCACCATTGACGCCCTGCAAGTGGGCGCTGCCGATGCGCCGATTATTCCCAGTCAGCTCGCTTTTTTGGTCGAGCCGACTAGCGGCTTCGTCAATCGCCCGCTGATGCCTGCAGTCGAAGTTGGCGTGGTCAACGTATTCGATGAAGTTATCGGCGACGGCACGATGGTCGAGGTAGGCATCGAAAGCGGCCCTGGCGTGGCAATGCTCAGTGGAGAGTTTGAGCCGACGGTTGCCGGAGCGGCTAGGTTCGACAGCTTGCAAGTTGATTTGCCGGGCGTCTATCGGTTGCAGGCGCGTGCTGGCAGAGCGACCGTAGACAGTTTCGTCGACATCCTGGTCATGTCGCTTCCCGATCCGATATTTGGGGACGGGTTCGAGTAGCAAGACTGACATCACCGTATCTTTGCGTTCGTGAGGGGTGATCTTAGTTGAACTAAATCAACGCATTAAATGGATGAATATGCTGGGCGCTGAGTTCCGCTCTGCGCCCAGCCCTACCGATCTGCGGCATCGCATGCAGAATCGCCGCTCGCCTGCGGAATTATCTTCGATGACGGTTACACTGGGGCGATGCGCTATCGATTTGATGATTTTGTGCTCGATCTCGAAACCGTTGAGCTGCGTCGAAGCGACGAGGTCGTGCCGCTGCGCCGACAGACTTTTAAACTGCTCCAGTTTTTAGTCGAAAGCGCCCCGGCTCTGCAGCGTCGAGATGACATACTTGATCGTGTTTGGGGGCACGATGCGCTGTCGCCGAATGCGCTGCCACAGGCAATCAGCGAGCTGCGGCGTGCACTGGGCGATCAGGCCGATGCGCCCCGATTTATCGAGACGCGGCGCGGCAGCGGGTACCGTTTTGTCGCCGAGATACATGCACAGCCGCCTGTTGGCGAAACCCCTGTTGTCCCGCCCGTAGCCCCGTCTGCGAACGACCAATTGCGCAAACTTGGGCTTGCCGCGCTACTGCTGAGCGCCGTTGCGGTGATCGGCGCCGCGGCACTATGGATGATGCCGCTGTGGCAAAGTGTACCGAGCGTGAGCCAGACTCGATCCGCAGCAGTGAGCCTAGCTTTGGCGCCATTGCCGGCTGACGCGGATACGCCCGAATGGGTGCCTTACGCCGCCCTTGAGTTATTCAGTCATTACCTGCAGGGAGACCAACTGCGGATCTACCGCGGCGAGGCGCTTGGTCTGGGGACATCGGCAGACCCCCTGCGTTGGCAGCATCAGGCGCGCGATTTGCTCGGCGCCAGCCATACGCTTACCGGGCGTTGGCAGCGGCTGCCGTCGGCTGAACTGGTGTTGCGTTTTAGCCTGTTGGAATTGCGTACTGGTCAGGTGCTACTCAGCCAGTCGGTGCGCGGCCAAGCTACCGACCTAGAGAAACTCATTGAACGTGCAAGCGCGCAGCTAAGCGAAGCGCTAAGCGTGGCTCAACCAGCGCCCGAGGTTCGCCCGCAGTCCCTACAGCCGGCCGATCGCGAGGAGTACCTGACCGCTTTGGCAGCGCTGGCGCGAGGCGATGCCAACTCTGCCGTGGCGCCGTTGCGACGCCTGCATCAACAGCTAGCCGAACCGGCTTGGCTGGAGGTCGACCTTGCGCGTGCGCTGGCTGGCAGCAACCAACGGCAGGCGGCCATCGACTTGCTCGATCGGCGCTTGGCTACCGCTAAGGCCTTGCCGGTAGGCGAGCGCCTGCGCCTCCAGGCGCAGCTGGCAGGCCTGCGCTATCAGCCCGTTGCGGCGGCCGCGGCACTGCGCGCGCTGGTGGAGATCTATCCAGACGACATCGACAGTTGGATCGCGCTGGTCGAGCAAGAGCTGGACGCGCTTCAGGGCAACAGCGCACGCGCCACGATGGCGCGTTTGGACGAACTTTCGCCAGAACGGCCAGATCCACGCGTGCGCTTGCTGCGTTCACGCTTGGCGCGCATTGAAGGCGATTACGAGCGCGCATCCGCCGAGGCAACCGGGGTGATGGAGCAAGCAGAAAGCTTCGATCTGCCGCCCTTAGCACTGGACGCCGCGCTATCTCAGGCTCAGACCTTAAGGGCAAAGGGCCAGATCGACTCTGCGCAAACGCTCCTGGCTGACGCGGACGAACGCTGGGCAAAGCGAGTCGACGATGCTCGATTAACCGAGCTGCGCCTCGAGCGTATGCGCCTGCTACGGATCAAGGGCGAACTGAAGGCGGCGCGGGCTGTGCTCGCGGCCATGCCGGAAACGGTTGATCCAGTCACTCGCGGATACATCGCGGTCGAGCGCGCCCTGCTCGAGTCATACTCGGGCCAGCACGCGACGGCCGATGCAATTCTGGCCGAGATTGACCCCGTAATCGCGCAAGTCCAGAACCCGCCATTGCAGATAGCCGCGCTCGATGCGTTGGGCTACGTGGCGCTCGCCCGCAACGATGTGCCGCGCGCCCAGCAGGCCTATGCCGAGGCCTTTCAGTTGGCCAAGCAGACCGGACTAGAACGGCAAAGCGTGGCTCTGATGATCAACGCCGGGCGGCTTTTCGCGCGCCAGCGCCGTTTGCTCGAAGCCGATGGTTTGTGGGAGCAGGCGCTGACCGTATTCATCAAGCTCGGCGATCGTCGCGGTCAAGCGACTGCGCTAGGGAATTTGGCTGCGTCGGCGTCATTACAGGGTCATTCCGAGCGTGCCAATGAGCTCAATCTGCGCGCACTGGAATTATTCCGCGAACTGGCACTGGCCGGTCCGCGCGCTCGCACGGCGTACAATTTGGCGCTGAGCGCGTTGCGTGACGGGCGACTCGCTCAGGCCAACGATCTGTTCGCTGAGGCAGCGCAAGTCTGGCTGCACGAGGAGCGGATAGAGTTGGCCATCAAGGCCGTTATCGGGCAAGTAGACATCGCCCTATTGATGGCCGACCCGAGCACTGCTGAACGCCATCTGGATGCGCTGGCCATTGAGCGTGTCCTTTCCCCACTAGCTCGATCCCATCTGCACACTGCGCGCGCTCAAACCACGCTGTATCAGGGCCATCTGGAAGCTGCGCGGCAGGCGCACTTGTTGGCCTTAGAGCTGCGCCAGGAAGCGGGTGCGACGGACTGGGCCGCACTCAGCGAACTGGCGCTGGCGCGTTTGGACCTGCTGACCGGAGGCGATCCTGTAGAAGTGCGTGTACGTGCCGAGATTTTGCAGTTCACTTTCACCGAGAACGGGGAAACACGCGACGCCGGTCGCGCAGCGCTGCTGGTCGCCGAAGCCGCCCTGGCATCCGCGCAGGCTGACGTCGCCAAGAACGCATTGGTTCAGGTGCAAGCGGCGCTAGACAGTTTCTACGATGAGCGCGTGGCAATGGATCTCAATTGGCTGCGTATTTGGACAGTGCCCGATGCCGAGAGACGCACGCGCTTGATGGCCTTTCGCCAGCGCGCCTTGTCGTCAGGCTATAAACGTCACGCCCTGCAGGCTGCCGCCGCGCTGGGTGAGCAAGATGCGCTGGCAGCGTCGACCTCATTTCAGCTGCCCAACTTGCCTTACGCACCTTAGCCCGGATATTTCATAAACTTCACGCGCCCTCGCTAGGCCCTTGATCGCCCAGCGATTTTTTCTCAGTCGGGTGTATGAACCACTA
>QIMA01000450.1 GCA_003233535.1 Rhodanobacteraceae bacterium | reverse complement strand
TCTTCGCCACCCTGCGCGGCCGGGTGTCTTTAGGTCCGACCGGACAACACGCAATCGCCAGTCTGATGCGCGGCAAGCCGTAGCGCAGTCGTGTTGGGTCTTGCGGAAGACCTCGAATGCCAGTGACTAGTGGCGCGCACAAAAGCATCATTTTTCGACATGACTTTGCTTTTCATCTGCGTTCATCTGCGTCATCTGTGGTTCAACTTCTCTTGATTCTCTACCTGCTCCCTTCGACATTAGAGGAGGCGTTCGCCGACTCCCCTCCCTACTGCGCACACAGCCGCTTCGCCTCATCCGCCTGACGACCACGAAGCGCTTGATCGACTTGCTCTGGGGCACCCCATCCAGTGAGTCGCTGTAGATGGCGTTCTCGCCGTCAGAGAATTGCAGCATTGCGCTCCCGACTTCAGGCACCGGGAAGCGGGTGACTGCGTCGGCAAACAACGGTGGTCTGAGCGTGAACACGCTGAGCTCGTTTTTAAGCTGGTCATGCGGCCGGTCGGAGAGTAGGTGCACCAAATCGGTGTCACGCGATGACTTTCGGCGGCGTCTCTTCATGCGCTTTAGTCCAAGCTGAGCCCGCGAAAGCAGGCTAGAAGAATTCCGGATTGATCGGCCTCGACGCTCAGCAGCGGGTGCGGCCGAGGCTGCTTCTTGTAGCCGGGAACGGTGTGCCCGTCGGTGTCGATCTGCACCTGCACTTGCTTGAGTCTGTCCAAGGCCTCACAGGCGGGCAGCAGCAGCGCTCGGCCTTTCAACCTCATGATCGCGATGACATCAAGCCACAGCTTGCGACCGTGCTCGCCCAGGTGCCTGGGGGCGCGGGCTGAAGTTACGGGGCTCACGGTGGCCATGGGCAATTCGAGGACACATGCAATCGGAATTTGCCCCGTCGAACGACGGTGGAAATCCCGGGCTAAAAGTGACGTCCGGTAATTTTCTCCAGCGTCTCGATCAGCTGGCGATGATCGGCTTCTCGCTTGGCGGTTGTGCGGAGACCGAGGTTTTGCAGTTTACGACGAACCCCCGGTAGCTCTGCCGCCTGTGGCAGTCCAATCAAGCTGAAATCCGGGGCCTCGCGCTCGACGGATATGAGAAAGGCCTGCGCCGCGTTGTCCAACAGCTCGGCGACTCTTGCCAATAGCCGTTCGCGTGCATCGAGCAGCCACTCGATGGTCACTGGTTCGCGGGTCATGCCGCGAAACTGGCTCTCGAAAACGGCGGCCAAGTTCACTGGAAGGACTGAGACCAGCAGGGCCACTCGGTCGGTATAGCGCTTATCCAAGTTGCTCCCCCAGATCGGCAGGTAGGGTGATCAGATACTTCGGATCTAAGCGGCCTCCACGTACCAGTACCCGTTTGCCACTGCCTAGATCCACCTCGGTCAGTACCAGTCGATGCACCCATGGATGTCGATGGCGCTCGGCCAGTGCCAGGAACAAACGCTTGGTTTTGACGCTCCTACACATACGCAACAACTGCGATAGCAGCTCGGGGCGCAGCCCCGCTAGTCCCTGCATCACTGCGTCGAGCTCAATGATCTGCGCAGCGTTAGTAACTTCGGCACACAATTCGAGCACGGCGCGCTCGGGGCTGGCGAGAATCACCTCGCCGGCCATTGACGAATCCTGCTGCCTTTCCAGGCCCAGGTCGTAAAGCTGTTCGACGGCGATTTCCGCGTTCAGAAGGTGATCGGCTGGTCCGAAGGGCCCGAGGCCGCGATAGTCACAATGCTCGTCCAATGGAAGCTTGAACACCCAGCCCGGTAGTCGATCGGCGCCGTAGAGGGTAACCGTGGCGTTCTCGCCCAGTCGGAGGTAGTGCTCGTGGCCGTGCCAGGCCAGAGCGAAACGCCCGCCGGCATGAACTCGCAGACCCTCGCGCTGCTGCAAGGAATGGAGGACGCCGTCCCAGCTCAACACGCCTTCGGCCCGGCCATAGACTCCGCGCGTCGGAGATCTTAGCCAGCCGCTGCGCACGTACCGCGCCACCAGTGAACTGGAGTAGCCGTTTTCTCGCAGCCATCTCGCTGACACTAAATCGGCATCCCCGATGCTGCGCAGAAGTGAGTTTAACTTTGATCTATTTTGCTCACTCATAGTAAGCAATTTAGCGCTAGGTCAAACTGAATACAAGTGGTAGCAGTTTGTAGATCCGAAAAATCGCACACTTATAGTATGCGAATATCGATATGCATAAACTCGCGCCTTGCTGATGCAGCGATCGTGGCGCTGCGGACTTCCGAGCGCGCAGCAGCTACAGGTGACCATCGCAGATTCCAATCCGGGTAGTGGAATGCCCCAGGAGGACGCCGATTCAACCGATCCAATAGGATTCAGTTCGACACTATCGGTCACAAAAAAACCCGCTGTAATGCGGGTTTCTTTGTTTTTCCGGACGCTATCGGATGAGTCTGGACAGTGTAGTGGTGCCGAGAAGAGGACTCGAACCTCCACGGGTCGCCCCGCTAGTACCTGAAACTAGTGCGTCTACCAATTCCGCCACCTCGGCACGAGGTCTCGACCGCTGAGCGCAACCGAGCCGCGAATTTTGCGTGGGTGTGCTTGAGTTGTCAATACGTCGATGTGAAAAACCTGCCGGCGACGGGTCGCTCGCGGGCGAAATCCATCCCAAGCCGTTGACGCAGCGCGCAAAGCGCTCTTCCCCTCAGCCCCGACCGCTAGTAGCCTTCACGCATGAGTAAAAACCAAGCACGTCGCCGCCGCCCTCTGCGGACTGGCCAAGGTGCGGAGCAGGTCGCTGAGCGTACCCCTTCGCGCACTACCATTCTCAATCTTCTTAACACCGAATCGCAGCTGATGAAGGCTGAGCAAATCGCTGATTTGCTCAAGGTCGACAAAGGCGAAATGTTCGACGACCTGCGTGCGCGCTTAGGGCGCATGGAGGAAGACGGCGAGCTAATTCGCAATCGTCGCGACGGTTACGGTTTGGCTACCAAGCTGGACCTGATTCCGGGCACGATTTTGGCCAACGCCGAGGGCTACGGGTTCTTGCGGCCTGACGCTGACGGGGAAGACTTGTACCTGTCTCCCTATGAAATGCGCAAAGTTATGCACGGTGATCGCGTTCTGGCCAGTTTGGTACGACGTGATCGCCGCGGTCGGCTGGAAGGGGCCATCGTTTCGGTGATGGAGCGGCGGCCGCAACGCCTGGTCGGGCGATTTCTGCAGGAGGCCGGATTCGATTTGGTCGTTCCAGACGACAGGCGCCTGCATCAAGAGGTGCTGATTGCCAAAGGCAAGAGTTTGGACGCCAAGCCCGGCGACATCGTCGTTTGCGAGATCACCGAGCCGCCGTCGGTGCATCGCCAGCCAGTTGGACACATCGCGCGCGTGCTGGGCGATGAGATCGGTCCGGGCTTGGTCGTTGAGCTGGCGATCGAGACCCACGGCATTCCGACTGAATGGCCGGAAGATTTGCAGGCAGAGCTGACTCGCGTGCCCAAGCGCGTGACGCCCAAAGATAAAGCCGATCGGGTCGACCTTCGCGACCTACCTCTGGTGACCATTGACGGTGAGGATGCGCGCGACTTCGACGACGCGATCTATTGCGAACCGAAGGGCACCGGCTATCGACTCATCGTTGCCATCGCGGACGTTTCTCACTACGTGCGCCCCGGCAGCGCGCTGAACGAAGAGGCCGAGCTGCGCGGGACGTCGGTGTATTTCCCGCAGCGCGTGGTGCCGATGCTGCCGGAAGCGTTGAGCAACGAGATGTGTTCGCTCAAACCCAAAGTTGAGCGGCTGTGCATGGTCTGCGAGATGCAGGTCAGCAACACCGGGAAGGTGAGCAAATCGAAGTTCTATCGCGGCGTGATGCGCTCGGCGGCGCGCTTGACCTACAACCAGGTCTGGCAGGCGCTAGGCGAGGGCAACGCGCAGATTCGTAAACGGCTGACCAAGCTGCTGCCGCATCTTGAGAACCTCTACGCGATGTACCAGGTGATGGCGACCGCGCGGCGCGCTCGCGGCGCCCTGGATTTTGACGGCAACGAAGTCAAAGTGCTGTTCGGCGAGAACGGTGAGATCGCGGCCGTCGAGCCGTATGAGCGCAACGACGTTCACAAGATCATTGAGGAATGCATGATTGCCGCCAACGTGGCGGCCGCGCGTTTTCTCGGCAAAGCGAAGATGCCGGCCCTGTATCGCGTTCACGGACGTCCGCCGGCGCGAAAATACGAAGATCTACGCGAAAGCTTCGCCGAGCTCGGTTTCAGTCTGCCCGAACACGCCGATGTCACTCCGTTGCTGCTGGCCGATGTGCTGCGTAAGGCGCGCAAACGGCCGGATGCGCCGATGATTCAGGCAATGTTGCTGCGTTCGTT
>QIMA01000146.1 GCA_003233535.1 Rhodanobacteraceae bacterium | reverse complement strand
GCGCACTGGCGCACGCTCGAATAGTCCGCTCCTGCGAGCATTACTGACGCCGTTGGCCTTTGTCCTTGCGCGCTGATTCGATCAGCTTGCCACAAGCGCAGCGAGCTACACTCAGGCATGGAAATGGACAACATCCCGCTATTCCCCCTTGGCACGGTGCTGTACCCGGACGGCATCTTGAATTTGCGCATTTTCGAGACGCGCTACTTGGACATGGTCCGCGAGTGCGCGCGCAACGGAACACCCTTTGGCGTATGCGCCATCCTCAACGAGCAACGCAACGCAAATGCTTCAGGGGCCGGCGAAGCGGCCGCAATCGGAACATTGGCCAAGATCGTGGATTTCGACGCGCAAAGCGATGGACTGCTGGGTATTCAGGCCGTCGGCGGCGAGCGCTTTCGCGCCCTGCGTACTCGGATTGGCGCGAACGGTTTAATTAGGGCCGATGTTGATGTTTCACCGGCAACCGAAAAGCGTCCGATCCCGCCAGAATTCGGATTACTGAGCAGCATTTTGGATCGTTTGGTAGAGCAGGCCGGCGACCAGCTGCCGCAGAGCATGCGCGCACCGGTGGACGACGCCGATTGGCTGGCATGCCGCATGGCCGAACTGCTGCCGCTGAGTCTGGAACAACGGCAGGGTCTGCTGGAACTCGACAGTCCGGAGGAACGACTAGACGAGTTGCTGCGCATCCTGCCGCGTTTTCAGAAAGGGTGAGCTTGAGCTGAGGGCTGTATGACCGGGCTGAGGGCAAGATGATGCCAGCAAACCGTTGCTGCTCGACGACTGCATGTAACCGATTTTGGACACTGAAACGGTCGATCTGACCCACTACATCGGAGTAAGCGATGCCATCGTTAAGCGGTAAGACCCTTTTTATCAGCGGCGCCTCGCGCGGAATCGGCTTGGCCATCGCGCTGCGCGCTGCGCGCGACGGTGCCAATATCGTCATCGCGGCTAAGAGCGACGTGCCCAATCCGAAGCTACCGGGGACGATTCACACCGCCGCAGCGGAAATCGAGGTGGCCGGTGGTCAAGCGCTACCGCTTAAAGTCGACATTCGCGACGATGCTCAGGTTTATGCCGCCGTGGAGCAGGCGGTTGAGCGCTTCGGCGGCATCGACATCCTGGTTAACAACGCCAGCGCGATCAGCCTGACCGGTACGCTAGAAACCCCGATGAAGCGTTTCGATCTGATGTTCGGCGTGAACGTACGCGGCACGTATTTGTGTTCACAGGCGTGCCTGCCGCATCTGCTCAAGGCAGATAACCCGCATATCTTGACTCTGTCGCCACCGCTGAACATGGATCCGAAGTGGTTCGCCCCGCACGTCGCCTACAGCATGGCCAAGTACGGCATGAGCCAGTGCGTGTTGGGAATGGCAGCTGAGTTCGCCGAGCGCGGCGTGGCGGTCAATGCGCTGTGGCCGGAAACGGTGATCAAGACGGCCGCACTGGCGATGATCCCCGGCGTCGACGGCGATGCCTGCCGCACCCCCGAGATCATGGCCGATGCCGCCCACGCAGTGCTTAGCGCACCGAGCAAGCAGCGCAACGGCCGCTTCCTGCTCGATGTCGAGGTCTTGCGCGACAATGGCATCGAGGACTTCAGCGGTTATGCGGTGAAACCGGGCGCTCGGCTGCTGCCAGATCTGTTTCTATGAGTGCACTGATAGTCCGTCGCAAATCATCCCGATTTTCGCCGACGTTTCGCCTATTGCCATGTTCTCGGCCGTATGATTCTGTCCACACGCCGAGAGTAGGAGCGCAACGCACAGCTGCGTCGCGAGCCGCAATGTCACTGGCCCCGGCCAACCTCGGCCATCGCCTCCGTACATGCTGCCAAGCTCTCGGCAATAATCTCATCGGTGTGCGCAAGCGAGATGAATCCGGCTTCGTAGGCGCTGGGCGCGAAGAAGACGCCGCGTTTGAGGCTGGCATGGAAGAAACGCTTGAAGGCGTCGATGTCGCTCTTGGCAGATTCGGTGTAGTTCTTCGCCACCCGCTCGGCAAAGTACAAACCGAACATGGGCCCCACCTCAACCGTCGCGAAAGGCACGCCGGCGGCGTCAGCGGCGGCCTGCATGCCGCGGCAGAATGTCGTCGTGGTGGCGGTCAAACGATCGTAAAATCCCTCGACCTGAATCAGCTTGAGGTTGGCCAAGCCCGCGGCCATGGCTAGCGGATTGCCGCTCAGCGTGCCGCCCTGATACACCGGTCCCAACGGGGCGATCATGCTCATGATGTCGCGCCGTCCACCGTAGGCTCCAACCGGCATGCCGGCGCCGATCACCTTACCGAAGGTGGTCAGATCTGGCTTTACGCCGAACACCGACTGGGCGCCGCCGAGGGCGACCCGGAATCCGGTCATCACCTCGTCGAAAATCAGCACGCTGCCGTGATCGTCACACAGCTTGCGCATTCCCTGCAGGTAGCCGGGCAACGGCGGCACGCAGTTCATATTGCCGGCCACCGGCTCGACGATGATCGACGCAATGCGCTCGCCGTGCACCCGCATGATCTCGCTCAGCGCTTCCAAGTCATTGAATTCACAGGTCAGCGTCAGATCCGCTAGGCATGCCGGCACGCCGGGCGAGTTGGGCAGACCCAGCGTGGCGACGCCGGAACCGGCCTTGACCAAAAAGGAGTCGGCATGACCGTGATAGCAGCCCGAGAATTTCACGATCAGATCGCGTCCGGTGAATCCGCGCGCTAAACGAACCGCGCTCATGGTCGCCTCGGTGCCGGAATTGACCATCCGCACCAGTTCGATGCTCGGCACCAACTTGATGATCTCGGCCGCTAACTCCGCCTCATCCGGACAGGGCGCGCCATAGCTCAGGCCGTGAGTTGCCGCGTCGGTCACCGCAGCGACCACATCGGGATGCGCGTGCCCGGAGATCATCGGCCCCCAGGAGCCGACGAAATCGGTGTAGCGCTTGCCTTCCACGTCCCACATGTACGCGCCTTCGGCACGGGCGACGAAGAAGGGTTCGCCGCCGACCTGGCCAAAAGCCCGCACCGGCGAGTTAACGCCGCCAGGAATGTACTTCTGCGCGCGTTCGAAACAGGCGTGATTGGTGGACATGCAAACTCCGGAGCTAAGACTTGAGGGGGCGCATTATGCGTCAGTCAGAGCCTAGGGCCTAGTGAAGAGCGACTGACCAGTCAGCACTGCTTTGCTGGGCCCTATGCCCTAGGCCTGGGCCCTTTGTTACCAAAACAGATCCCGATATCGCGCGGCGGCTGCACCCACTTGGTCCTTGCCAAAAACGTCATCGCATACCGCCAGCCAGTCGGCACCGGCGGCCAGCACGGAGCTGGCATTTTCTGCGGTAATGCCGCCGATCGCTACCAAGCGCCGATGGAAGACTTTGGCCTTGCGCAGCAGTGCGGTGTCGGCAACGACCGCGTCAGGCTTGGTGGAGGATGGAAAGAATGCGCCGAAGGCCAAATAGTCGGCACCGTAGTCGGCCGCGCGCTGCGCGATCACCAGCGAGTTGTAGCAAGAGGCACCAATGATCGCCGCCGGTCCTAGTCTTTCGCGTGCATCGGCAATGTTGCTGTCATGGATGCCTAAATGAACGCCGTCGGCACCGACAGCCAGGGCCAAATCGACGTCGTCGTTGATGATGAAAGCCACCTGATACTGGCGACACAGCGCGGCCAGCGCTTGCGCCTCATCCAGCCGCCGCTGCGCGTCCGTGCTCTTGTCCCGATACTGCAAGGCACCTGCACCGGCTCGCAGACCGGCCTCAACCCGCGCTAGCAAATCGGCGCGCCCGTCGGTAATCAGATACAGGCCGCGAGCGCCCAAGCTGGTTGTGCCTGCCGTTGCCGACATTGATCCCTCCTCAATTTGTTGCGTGATAAGCGCACAGACAATGCGAGCGTTGGTCAGATCTACTGACTGCGTAACCCCTCCTGCCAGCTTGACGCCTGTTATGACACAATCCGCGCCGCTACTTCTTACCGGTACCAACAACAATGAGTGAATCCACCCCAACCGATGACGGCAAGGGCCCGTGGCGCACTTTTATGTGCGTGGTTTGCGGCTTTGTCTACGACGAAGCGGCCGGCTGGCCTGAAGACGGCATCGAGCCCGGCACCCGCTGGGACACCGTTCCCGACACCTGGATGTGCCCCGACTGCGGCGTCGGCAAAGAGGATTTTGAGATGGTTGAGGTCAGCTAGCTAACCCGGATATTTCATGAACTCGCGCGATGATCGCGCAGGACATTGATTGCCCAGTGGTTTTTCCGAAGGAGTGGTGTAGTGGTTCATACACCCGACTGAGAAAAAGTCGCTGGGCGATCAAGGGCCTAGCGAGGGCGCGTGAAGTTTATGAAATATCCGGGCT
>QIMA01000602.1 GCA_003233535.1 Rhodanobacteraceae bacterium | reverse complement strand
TGTAGTGGTTCATACACCCGACTGAGAAAAAGTCGCTGGGCGATCAAGGGCCTAGCGAGGGCGCGTGAAGTTTATGAAATATCCGGGCTAGCCCAGCGCGGCGCTGGTTGCTCTATCAAGCTGGTCGGTTAGGCGCTTGAGCACGGCTTCGATACGCGCGCTCAGTGATTCATAGCAGTTGGCGAATGCGCGTTCGGCTTCGTTTACCGATGAGGTGACCGTTGACGGGTCCACCGTGGGCCAATATGCACGCTGGCAGCGACCGCGGAAGTCCGGGTAGGTGGGTGCCGATTTCTCATCCCACATAGCGATCAGCAGGTCGAGCTCAGGTGCATCAGGCGTGCTGAACTCTTCCCATGATTTGCTGCGTGCCTGCTCAACCGGGCAGCCAACCAGATCGAGTTGCTTGAGCGCGTAGCGATTGACTCGGCCTAGCGGCTGGCTGCCGCCACTGAAGGCAATGAAGCGTCCCTGGCCGAGTCGGTTAGTGATCGACTCAGCAAGGATGCTGCGCGCTGCGTTGCCGGGGCTAAGAAATAAAAGGCGAACTGGCCGCAGACGGATCCCGCTGGGCACCGCCTGTGCGCGCACGCTGGCGCTGGGCGGAGTCGTCGTTCCCTGCTGTTTCGCGGTTACCGAAGGGGTAGGGGCGACCGATGCAGTTGGCTTGGGTGTTGTGACCGTTGCCCGCGATTGCGCGAAGCTCAGTTGCTGTTGTGCCGGCTGCTCCGCCGCGCTTGGTTCCGCAACAGCGGGCTGTTCAGTCTGCCTTTTTTGCGCTGCTGTAGCCGCTGCGGTCGGTGAGGTCAGTCCACACAAATGCTTAGCCGCGTAGCGGACCAGTTCGCGTGTGGGTTTATGGTTGGCTCGATAGCGTATGAATCGACCGTCTGGCTCGGCGTCCAGCAGCCCAGCTTGAGCTAGCGTCTTCAGATGAAAGGATAATGTGGCGGGGGCTACGCCGAGTTCCTCCGCAATGTCGCTGGGACAGGCGCCTTCGGCGCCAAATTCGCAGAGCAAGCCGTAGATGCTTAAGCGGGTTTCCTGGCCCAATACCGAGAGAGTGCGAATCAGTGCTTCATTGTCCATGTTTCTATAATGATGGAAATATTGGATCGATGCTAGTTCTTGATTTGTCGACTGTTTCTCACCATTCCAGAAACCGTGAACTGTTGCGTTTACGATTTACGAAGCGTGGCCAATGACCGGCCTGAGGTGCAATACCGGAATGGCGAGTCCTGCGATGGCCGCCGCAGGAACGAGGTCCTAGCCCGGAATTTCATAAACGTCACGCGCCCTGGCTAGGCGCTTGATCGCCCAGCGACTTTTCCTCAGTCGGGCGTATGAACCACTACACCGTTCCCTTTTCTTTAAAAAACGCTGTGAAAAACCACTGGCCTACCAATGTCCTGCGCGACCATCGCGCGAGTTCATGAAATCCCGGGCTGGTGATAACCTGCGCACCGTTTTAGGTGAACGAAGCCAACCATGCTGCGGCGACTCTCGATTCGCGACCTTGCCATTATCGACCTGCTGGAGCTGGAACTCAGTGCTGGCTTCACGGTGATCACCGGCGAAACCGGTGCCGGTAAGTCCATTTTGGTCGATGCGCTCGATCTGATTGCCGGTGGCCGTGCCGATTCCCAGATCGTGCGGCCTGGAGCGAAGCGGACCGAAGTGAGCGCCGAGTTTGACGTAGCCTTGATTGCACCAGCGGCGCAGTGGCTAGCGGAACAAGAGCTGGACGAGGGCTCTGAATGTCTATTACGCCGAACCGTTCGCGCTGAGGGCGGTTCGCGCTGCTGGATCAATGGTCGATCAGCGACGGTGCAGCAATTACGAACTTTAAGCGAGCTGCTGCTGGAGATTCATGGCCAGCATGAACACCAAGCCTTGCTGTCGCGCTCGCATCAGCGCGAATTGCTGGACGCCTACGGTCACCACCGAGCCCAGCTTGCGCCAGTTCGCGAAGCGGCCAAGAGCCTCGCTGAACTGCGCGCCGAACTGGCCCAGGGTCTGGCTAATCCGGAGACGCTCGAGGAGCAGGAGGAGTTGCTGCGTATGCAAGTCGACGAATTGCTGCAGCTGCAGCCGGAGCCTGCGCGATTAGCCGAGCTGGATGAGGAGCAGCGCCGCCTGAGTCACGCAGAGGGGCTGCTTGCAGGGCTGGCTCAAATTGAGCAATGGCTGGACGGTGACGAGCCGCGTTCGGCGCGCTCACTGCTCCTCCAGTCTGAGCAGGAACTCAGCCGCTTGGCCGCAATCGACGCGCAGTTGGAACCGCTGGTCGGCGTCGTTGAGGGCGCGCGGCTGCAGATTGAGGAAGTCGCTCGTGACGCGCGCGATCGTGTGGAAAGCGGCGACTTGGATCCGCAAAAGCTCGAGCAAGTGGAAACCGCTTTGTCGGCACTGCATACGCAAGCTCGACGTCATCGGGTACTGCTCAGCGAACTGCCGGACGTTCTGACGGACCTGAAGGAGCGTCACCGCCAAGTAAACAAGCGGATTGCCCGCGCCGCCGACTACGACGCCGAGCACGCGCAGCTAATGCAGATGTACGCCAAGGCCGCCGTCGCGTTGAGCAAAGCGCGCACAGCCAGCGGCAAGGCCCTGGCGCATACCGTGCAGGCGTTGATGGCCGAGTTGGGCATGCCGGCGGGTCAGTTCGCCGTTGAACTAAGTCCGCGAGATGCGGACCAGGCCAGCGCCGATGGTGCGGAACAAATTGAGTTCTTGGTTTCGGCCAATCCGGGTCTGGCGCCGCGGCCACTGCGTAAGGTGGCGTCGGGTGGTGAATTGGCGCGTATTGGTCTGGCGATCAAGGTCGCAACGGTGGATATCGATGATGTTCCGGTACTCGTGTTTGACGAGGTGGACTCCGGAATTGGTGGCGCTACAGCGGAAATCGTTGGTCGAAAGATGCGCTCGCTGGGGCGCCGTCGTCAGGTGCTAGCGGTGACTCATTTGCCCCAGGTCGCGGCCAGTGCGCATCACCATCTGATGGCTAGCAAGCTCACCGACGATGGTGCCACAGTGAGTGCGCTAAGCGTGTTAGACCCGGTGCAGAGAGAGCGCGAAATTGCCCGCATGCTAACCGGAGTCGACCTCACGGACAGGTCCTTGGCTCACGCCGAAGAGTTGCTCAGTCGCGCCGCTGAGGTCGATTGAGGGTGTTAATCGAGTGACCGGCGCTGATCTATTTGCGCTTCGGTCGGACGTACAGCACCAGGGAATGGTCTTCCAGCGTATAGCCATGCGTCTCGGCGATCTCACGCTGTAGCCGTTCTATTTCTTCGTTGTGAAACTCCACAACTTTACCGGTGTCGATGCAGACCATGTGGTCATGATGGCCGTCACTGTCGAGTTCGTAGACGGCCTGGCCGCCTTCGAAATTGTGTCGCATCACCAGCCCGGCGGCTTCGAACTGATTGAGCACTCGATAAACGGTGGCCAAACCGATTTCGTCACCGGCATCGAGCAGTGACCGATAGACCTCTTCAGCCGTCATGTGCTTGGTCCCGGTCCTCTCCAGGATCTCAAGAATGCGCATCCGCGGATGGGTAACCTTCAGCCCAGCCTTACGTAAATCTTGAGACTCCACGGGCACTCCACATTGATCAATACATTAAGCCTGACAAGTGTATCATCCGCCCCCATTGATAAAGATGGAGTTCGCCGTGCGAAAAAGCCCTCGCTTGACCCGCCTGGTCATATCGTTGCTAGTCCTGCTGAGCATGGGTCTTAGTGGCTGCGGTTTGTTCTACCACCAGCCTGTGCAGCAGGGGAACGTTCTCGAACAGGAGGACATAGATCTGCTCGAGCCGGGTATGTCGAAACGCCAAGTCGCCCTAATTATCGGCACACCCGCCATTGTCAGTCCCTTCCACCATGATCGGTGGGAGTACGTATCGCGGTTCAAGAACTCCGACCTTGAGGTTGATCGTAAGAACTTCACGGTTTTCTTCGAAAACGGCGCGCTGACGCGACTGGAAGGTGACTACACGCCCGGCGGGACTAACACCGAGAACACCCGGGAACAGTCAGAAGAGGCGATTGCGCCTATGTCGCCCGACAGTGATAGGGACGGCTAGCTTCGGGCTAGCGTTGCTTTTGCAGACGTGTTCGGCGCTCGGCGCGGCGTCTGCGAGCGACCATGGGGTCTACCGTCAGCGGTCTATATAGCTCCACTCGATCACCCTCTGCGAGTTCCAGGGTGAGTTCGCAGGGCTGATTCCAAACTCCGACCGATCCTGCTAGTGACGGCGGAGCGGCCTCGTGTAGCCCGAGCTTGGACGCCTCTATAGCGTCGGCAACGGTACTGCGAGCTGGGAGCGTGACGGTCACCTGAAGGGATTCATTAGG
>QIMA01000397.1 GCA_003233535.1 Rhodanobacteraceae bacterium | reverse complement strand
AGGTACATGCCGCCGGTAAACACGGTCAGGATCAGCAAGTACGGCAGCACCGACAGGAGCATTGCCGAGCGGCTTTGCGGCGTAGAGAGGTCTGTCCGGCGCAATTGAATGGGTCCGACTAGCGAAGGATCTAGACCGCGAATCAACAGGCGCTGGCGGGCAATCAAATTGCCGTAACCCATCAGCAAGGCCTGAACACGCTCTATTGAGGCCCTAGCCTTGGTCTGTGACTGATCAAAGATCAGGGTCAGCGGCGCCGGTTTGCCTGCGGCGAGCGCTTCACCGAACTTAGCGTCGATGCGCAAGACCAGTTCGACCTCGCGCGTTGTCACGGCCTGTTCTGGTTCGGCGGGCGGGTCAACGGGTTCGACGCCCTGGGCGCCTAACCAGTTGATCAAATTTGGCGCGTGTTCGGCGCCAATCACCGGCAGTTCCAGCGCTTTCTCCGCACGATCGAGTTCCGTCTTGGTGACGAAGCCGATCAGCACGGCAAACAGCACCGGGCCAAACAGGGGTCCCAAGACAAAAGTCGAGACCATGGTGCGGCGGTCGCGCAAGTTCTCGCGCACCTCTTTCAACCAAACAACCGATAAAGCCCTCATGCCGCCAACCCCTCGTCCGTGCCGATGACTTTGACAAAGGCATCTTCCAGGCTGCTCGTGCCGGTCAGTTCACGCAGCTCGTCGGCGCTCCCTTCGGCCACCACTTTGCCCTTGGCGATCACCACGATGCGGTCACAGACCGCAGCCACCTCGGTCATCATGTGCGAAGAAAACAGCACGCAGCGGCCTTCTGCGCGCAGGCTCTTGAGAATTTCGCGCAGCGCGCGGGTGCTCATCACGTCCAAACCGTTGCCAGGTTCGTCGAGCAGCAGATTGGGCGGATCGTGAATAAGGGCCCTAGCCAGCGCCGTCTTAACCCGCTGGCCCTGCGAAAAGCCCTCGGTGCGGCGATTCAGTATGTCGCCGAGATCCAGCCGCTTCTCTAATTGCGCGATGCGCGAACTGATCAGATCGTTGGGCAGACCATGCAGGCGGCCGAAGTATTCGATGTTCTCCGCTGCGGTCAGACGCTTGTATAGACCGCGAGCATCTGGCAGCACGCCTAGTCGACGGCGGGCTTGATCCGGGTCCTCGAACGCGTTGATGTCATCAACCAATACGTTGCCGCTGTCGGGCTTCATTAGCGTGTAAAGCATGCGTAGCGTGGTCGTTTTGCCGGCGCCGTTTGGGCCCAACAAGCCGGTGATTTGCCCGTCTGGCGCGGAGAAGCTGACGCCATCGACCGCGCGTACGTCGCCAAAATGCTTATGTAGCTGCTGAACTTCGATCATGGCTGCGGACCGTTGTAGTTGAGGAAGAACGGGGCGGCGTGGAGTTTCTCCAGGCAGCTGGCGTCAATCGACTCGAGGTCGGCGCTGTCGATGAAGTCTTCGATAATCTTCGGCATGCAGCCTCGAGTTTGGGCAATATGGCCCTGCCCCGGAGCTACCAGCGCAAGCGCATTGGGCAGATGCTTGGCGACCTCATCGGCGTAGCGCGGCGGCGTCACCGGATCGTACTGACCTGACAATAGCAGCACCGGCAAGTCGACCATGAGTGGCTCGGCCATATCGTCGGGCATGCTGCTGCGTGTTGGCCAGTTGGCGCACTGCGCGCTGAGCGTATCGATCATGGTCGAGCCCAGCAGTGTGCCGGCCTCTGCCTCCGAGGCTTGCGGCTGCAGTCGCGGCAGATCCTCGGCGCAGCTCACCGACAGCTGCAATCCAAATGAGATGGACTCGGATAGGTCATCGCCCATCATCCAGGCTTGGCCAATCAGAGATTGTGCGCGGCCGGCGACCGCCTCACTCAAACCGAGAGGCAGCAGTGCGACGGTTTCTGGCGCGTATGCCTGCAGGCGCACCGCAGCAGCCAGAATCTGGTGGCTAAATGCGGCGTCGCGCTGCTCCATGGTGCGCGGATGAACCACGATCTGTTCGACCACTTCGTCAGCGGCGCGATCGCGCAGCTGTGCCAACAGCTCTGCTGGATCGCCAAAGCGTTTGCTGCAGGCCGCATTTGTACGGCAGCGTTCAAACTGGCTCTGAAGGGCAGCATCGAGATTGCGGCCGTGCTCACTGCCCAGCACTAAGGACTCCGGTACGACGCTGTCTAGGACCAGGGTCCGCACCCGCTCAGGGTGGCGTTTGGCGTAGCGCTGGCCGAAGCGGGTGCCGTAGGACCCGCCGATCAAATTGAGCTGCTCTATTTCTAGGGCGGCGCGGACCGCTTCCAGGTCGGCAACGGCATCTTCAGTGGTAAACGGCGCTGGATCGATAGTCAATTCGCTGGCGCATTTGGCGGTTAGCTCGCCCATGGCTGCGGCCGAGGTGTCAGCGGCAAACGGGTCGTCCATGCTGGGGATTTCGCAGCTGAGCTTCTGCGATGAACCGGTACCGCGCTGCTCGACCAGGAGCACCGGTCGGGTACCGCGTAGCAGCTCGAATACGCCAGCAATGCTCGGGTAGACCTCTAGAGCGCTTTGTCCGGGGCCGCCGGCGAGCAGTACAACCGGGTCCGCTTCTGCATCGCGGGCCCTGGCCGGGAGCCAGGCGACCGCCAATTCAATCTGCTTGCCGTCCGGCTGTTCGTGATAGAGCGGCACGTTGAACTGCGCGCAATGCGCCGCGATGGAAGCAGCCTTGCCCAGCTGGCAGCTCTTAAATTCCACGTCGCCCACGCTTAGTGCGTGAGCTGGTGCGGCGCCGAGGAGCGCCATGCCGAGTAGATAGGGTGTGACAGTGGAGTATTTCATGGGCGCAAGGATACCGATGGAAGGTGTGCAAGGGGCGTGGCAGATGTCACCCAATACGCAGTTGGTTGTCATGAAGGCTCAGCTGCGCAGGCAATGGGCTGCTCGGTGTCTCGAGATTCTAGGCGTTTAGGCTGGCTGTAGCCGACCCGTAGAAACGACAACGCCACGGTGAACCGTGGCGTTGTTTGTGTATGTCTGCGCGAATCAGTCTTTGAACAGCACGCGCATCTTCTTGAACGCGTTGCCTTCGATTTGCCGAATGCGCTCGGCAGACACGCCATACTCGTCGGCCAATTCTTGCAGCGTGGTTTTGGGTTCATTCAGCCAACGCCGGGTAACGATGTCGCGAGAGCGGTCGTCGAGCCGGTCCATACCTTCGCTCAGCGTACCCATTTGGCGTTCGCTGGTTTCGTCGGCCTCGGCCTCTGTGTAAGGATCGGCACTCTGCGCACGCAGGAAGGCTACCGGCGAGGGCCGCGGATCGTCGCCATCGTCGGCGCTCATATCGAAGGCCAGATCTTGGCCGTTCAGACGCGACTCCATCTCCACCACGACCGCAGGATCGACGCCCAGATCGTTGGCGACCGTCCGCACTTCGGCTGCACTCAGCCAGCCCAGGCGTTTCTTCGCCTTGCGCAGATTGAAGAACAGCTTGCGCTGCGCTTTGGTGGTAGCCACCTTAACGATGCGCCAGTTCTTCAAGATGAATTCGTGGATCTCAGCGCGAATCCAGTGCACGGCGAAGGACACCAAGCGCACGCCCACCTCGGGGTCGAAGCGTTTGACTGCCTTCATCAGGCCGATGTTGCCTTCTTGAATGAGGTCGGCGACGCCCAGGCCATAGCCAGCGTAGCCACGCGCCACATGCACGACGAAGCGCAGATGCGACATAATTAGCTTGCGCGCGGACTCCAGGTCTTCCTCGTCGCGGAAACGATGGGCCAGGGCCTGTTCGTCCTCGACACTGAGTACCGGGATCTTGTACACCGCGCCGACATAAGCTTCCAGGCTGCCTGCCGCCCCCAGGGCGGGCAGGCTACCGATACTTAATGCGAGAGCTTGGCTCATAGGATTCTCCGTAGTCACTGTGGGCTGTGCCCAACCGATGCATCATCTTAGCACTCGTCGTTAGAGTCTGCTAAGCCTGAAAAGTTCCGTTCAGGGGAAATGAAGGTCTCAGAGCTGATTTCCCCTAATTTACGAATTGATACTCATAATTTGATAGGTTATGTCTATCAATATTTGTTCAAAGCAATCCGCTACTACACGCGCCTAGTCTCAGAACGAAATCCATCAGAAATCTCACCATCTTACTTCTGGGACACCACGCTAGCCCCTTGATTCCTTCATCCGTGGCCGCCACCTGTGGGATACTTCACGACCTTTTACCCTCGGAGCCGGGTGGCAGTCGCGCCAATCCTGCGCCCTCTGCGGTGTCTGTAGAAGCTTGAAGTGCTCGGTCGCCACGGTGGCCGCGGTACTCGACTTAGACGCAGATTTCCCAGAGCGTTTGCGCAGCGAACGATGCAGCCGCGCCCCAACCGCTAATTTAGGAGCCCAACATGGCAGAGAAC
>QIMA01000242.1 GCA_003233535.1 Rhodanobacteraceae bacterium | reverse complement strand
CCCCAGGCCATCGAGGATACGGCGCACCTTTTCGGCCTCAGTTCCTTCGTCTGGCGGCGGGTTCAGCAGGTCTGCGAAGGTGAGTTCCGCATTCGCTGCCTGCACCGGGTCGTCGGCTTCTGCCCAGAACACCACGCTGGCGTCGCCGATCTGCAGTCTCTGTCGGTTGGACTGTCCGCGGCGAAGCAGATGGTTTAGTACCGTGGTGTAGGCGAACGCCGCCACGTCCGAAACTGGGGCGTTGTCACCCTGGCTCTTGCCGTAGGAGACGAAGGAATCTAAGTTGAACGATACCAAAGAGGCACCTGAACTTTGCGCACCGCTTACCCCCTTTATGGCGGGGTGAAGGCGGGCGATAGCTGCCCTATCGCCACTGACTAGACAGGTGGATAGCGATTCGGTTCGCGCCTCTCCTTGTTCGGTCTTGTCGCTTCCCTGTAGTCGCGCCCGGACGGTCTGCGCGGCCCGGCGTTCATGCAAGTATTGCCGCTCGCCATCGAGGCGGAACACGACGTTCGTGTCGAGCAACTCCTCACCGTGACGCGCAAAGGCCTCGTCGGACCGGAACCGCTCAGGCGTCCAGTTGGAAAGGAAAGCAATTAGGGCCTGCAAGCCGGCGTCAGTTGCACCACCCAATGCTTTGACGTGTAGCGATTTGAATGCCTCGTGCTCCTTGTCAGCGCGCTTGCTGGTCGCGCTGATGCCCAGCACGTAGCTGGTCTTGTCCCAAAGAAAATTGGGCTTTATGCCAGCGGTGCGCTTCTCGGGCTGCGGTACTTCCAGCAGCTTAGGGACGGGCTTTTTGCCGGAGGTGTCCCGAATGTCGTTAACCTGCACCAGCGTGCCGTCGGGCTTGAGTAGAATTTCGTAACTGATCTTTTCCGGACTATAGCCATACGGGGCAATGCCGACCGTGCCGCTTTGGATCAGCCGCTCGTAGTAACGGACTAGTGCCTGCAGGATCATGCTGCCGTCCCCTCCCCATTCCACGGTGGCACCTCGATCACACCTCCGCGCAGTTCGGCGCGGAAGAATCGAGGCGTCATGCCGTCGGCGAAATCAATGTCGTGCAGCATCCAGCCCAACTCCTTGTCGAGTTCAACGTTTGGGTGGATTTCGGGGAACGGGGTGTCGCTTTCCAATAGTGAGAAACTCGCGGGAAACTCGCGCGTTCCCAGGCAGGGCGCGTGGAAGCATTGCCCCTTGCGCGCACGCCGGTTAAAGATATCGAGATGTTTGCCGACCGATTCGTCGGTGTTCGCTTTGTCCGTTAGTTCGAAGTGAGCCGTGATCACATACGCTACGTCGCGCAACACGGTTGCGGCGCGCTGCTGCCGATCACTGTCAACATAGTTCGCCAGCCCCGACGTGGACGCAGCCTTCATCGCCTTAGTGACGCTGGCCGTGGATATCTTGCTTCCCACCTCGTTGCGGTGGATCGACTCGAAGCGGATTGGCCGCAGAACGTGGATGCGGTCGATATGCCAACGAATGGCCGGTTTCCAGTGGATCGCTTCGAGAATGCCGCGGGCGGCGGAGGGCGTAATCACGTCGTAGCTGACGCGTTCGACTTTCATTTCTGGGCGGGTGAAACAGGCGCGCTCGCCCCAAATGTGCAAACGGATGCCGTAGCTCATGCAACTCTCCCTGAAGAACTCAGCACTACCATATGCAACCCTCCGGTTTTAGGAAACTTGGATCGTCCCAGCACACGCCAAACCGTTCGTCGTACAGTTCGGTGTTGACCAGTTCCATGAATTGTTCCCCCCACCGCTCCATCGAGACCGGTTGCACGGCGCCGGTGCCACAGAGTGCATCAAAGCCGGCCTTGGGTAACTGTACGAGGTAGCGCTGCAACTGGCGGGCGAGGCCACCGCACTTTTCGGCATGCCGCAGTCGATCAATGAGACTGCGTGCCTCGTTGTCCCAGGGTTCACTGTGCCAGGGTACGATCACCGGATACTGCAGGTTGTCGATGAGGCGGAACTTGTCGGCGAGGGTTTCCATCGGCAGGGTCTCGGGCCGACTGCGCGAGAGCAGCCCGAGTAGATTCTCCTGGTCCAGCGCATCGTCACCGCGATGCCAGTACAGCGCCCGGAAGTAGGCTTCGATCGCAGTCGGCGAGAGCGGGTTATCGGCATGATGGCGCAGCACTTCGTGCGCGACTTGTGCGAACTGTTTCAGCTCTGGGGGTGGCGCCCAGTCGTCGTTGGCGGTAGCGAACACGTATACATGACTGTCGTTTGCTGCACGTTCGCCGTTACGGTTGCATCGTCCAGCCGCCTGGGCGATCGAATCCAGCCCAGCTTCCGCACGATAGACAGCCGGGAAGGACACGTCGACGCCCGCTTCAATCAGGCTAGTGGCGACAAGCAGGCATGGGTTTCCGCGCTTGAGCATTCCGCGCACGTCGTCGAGCACTTGGCTACGATGCGCAGCGCACATAAGCGTACTCAAGTGGCGGGCGCCGGGCAGATCGGCAATGGCTTCGAAGAGTGAACGTGCATGGCGGCGGTTGTTGACGATGCATAGCACTTGCTCGTGCTGCCGCAGCCGGTCGCGCAGGGTATCGTCATCGAGCGCGCCAATGTGGCTCACGCGCACGCGGTCCAACTGGCGAAACAAGGAGGGCGGATCGGGCGCTAATTCGCGCACTGATTCAAGTCCGCCGATAAAATCTGGTGCTAATAATGCGGGTTGTGTAGCCGTGCAAAGAACGACGCTGCTGCGGTAGTTGCGGGCCAATTCGTCGATGACAGCCACACACGGGCGCAGATGCTTCAGTGGCAGGGTCTGCGCCTCGTCGAGTATCACCACGCTGCCAGCAATGCTGTGCAGCTTGCGACATTGCGACGGACGCGCTGCGAATAGGCTCTCGAAGAACTGCACCGCGGTGGTGACAATGATCGGCGCATCCCAGTTTTCCATCGCCAGTCGGAGTTTTTCTCTTGCCTGGTAGCGTTCGGGCTGGTCTCGCGGCGGCGTTTCGACGCGAAAGCCGCTGTGATGTTCAAGAACGGCTTTCTCGCCAAGTGGCCCGAGCGCTGCGCGGAACACGCTGGCGGTCTGCTCCACAACACTGGTGTACGGAATGACATAAATCACCCGGCGCAGGTTGTGCTGAATTGCATGATCCAGCGCGAATGCAAGAGAGGTCAGCGTCTTGCCGCCGCCCGTAGGCACGGCAAGAGAGAAAAGACCGGTCTGTTTGTTGGCGCCGGACCGAACGTGGGAAAGGATCTGGCCACGCAATCTGTTGACGTCGGAGTCGCTGAGCATGCCGTTGAGATACGTGTCTAGCTGCTCCCGCAGCATAGCCAGTGTCGGTGTGGGAATGCCGCGATGGTTGTCGCGACCCTCCAGATGATCGTAGTAGGCCTCGGTGTCGAGATAGTCGGCGTCTACAAGACAGGAGAACAGCATCCGCACGCAAAACGCTAACTGAAAGCCACCCCGCTCTGTGCTGTGCGGTCTTAGCGGCGGGGGAGCGAGTGAGGGCGGCATGGCTATCTCGGACTGCCAGGTTTCATCCAGAGGATGGAGCTCGGCGCGCAGTCGGTCTTCTAAAGAAGTTCGCCGCAGGCCGTCGATGCCATTGGCTAGGCCGGCGTGATGTCCGGCAATACCGTAGGCAAGCAAAGTGCCGAGCGAACCGTAGCGTTCGGCGGCCAACTGTGCGCCAGCACTGGAATGATCCACCCGCGCCGGATCACCTGCCAGACGCCGTTGAAATTTGCGCGTGTACTTGCCGAGGTCGTGAAGTAGACCCATGGCATCGCCCAGATGGGTAGCGTCGAAGATCGCAGCCTTCTGTGCGGCAAGAGCGGCCACGCCCTGGAGATGGTCGTCCAGCCGCTGCCAATCGCTAAAGTCTGGCATGGTCCCAGAGTGAGCGAACCAGCCGTCGGAAGGGCCGTCATTGTTAGGGCACTCGGCGGAATTATCCATGGCGCTGCTCAGCGAGAGATGATTTGGGAAGTCGATGGTTCTATGTGTTGTCACTGAGACAATACTCTCACCTAGCTGATAGGAATCGGCAACGCGAATTGGCCGCAGGGAGCCAGTCGGATGCCTCGATTCAATGCCCTGGTCGGCAAGTGGCATCAGCCGCCACGAAACATAGATCGGCGATGCCTTCGCGGACGTTTTCCCTGGTGTTGTCGATGTCGCTGCCGACTGTCAGCTAAACCTAAACATTCGGTCGTTCAGTCGAACTACTGTCGCTGCTCACTAGTTTTCGTGTGTTGCTGCCGATGTGGTGCTGGAGATGGAGCTGGCGCAATGGATGCGCTGACTCAGGGGTCATCGGCGGAACCGCCAATCCCCGAAACTGAGCGCCAGCCAAACGGGCAGCGTGCGCAGCTTGCGTGAC
>QIMA01000128.1 GCA_003233535.1 Rhodanobacteraceae bacterium | reverse complement strand
ACTCTAGCCAAGAAGACGGCCCGGCCGAACGTTTAGAAGCCGACCCGCCGGAAGCCCCGAAGGCGGCCGAGGCCGAGGCTGAGAAGAACAAGGTTGCCTAGGGCGCGTCCGACTGCGCCTGATCTTCGACCAGTCACTAGGGTTCCCTAGACGTGTTCGACATTGGTTTTACCGAGCTCATGTTGCTGGGCGTTGTTGCTCTGCTGATTCTTGGACCAGAGCGGCTGCCCGCTGCTGCGCGTACTGCCGGTGCGCTACTGCGGCGTGCCCGCAATAGCTACCAGTCGCTGAAGACGGACATAGAGCGCGAACTGGCGGTCGACGAGATGAAGGCCAGCGCCAAAGCGATGCAGGAGCCGTTGCAGTCGATCAAAGACACTGCCGCCGAGCTCAATCGCGGCGCTGCAAATCTGCGCGATGAACTCAAACGCAGCGATCCGATAGCCAAGCCGGCCAGCGTTGCGCCAGCAGCGAAGGCGACTGCGGCCGAGAAGGTCGCAGCAGCCGAGGAAGACGCGCTGGCGTTAGGACCGCAGGTGCAGGCCGCGCCAGGGTCTGATCCCGAGCCGAAACTGAAGGCCGACCCCAACAAGCCCAAGGCCCAACCCAAGCCGAAAGTCCAACCTAAGCCCAAGGCAGCACCTAAGCCCAAGCCCGAACCAGCCGCTGACAAATCGGAGAAAGCGGCCGATGACCAATAACGCCGATACGGACGTCGAACTACCGTTTATTTCGCACCTGGCGGAGCTGCGGGATCGCCTGCTACGTGCGCTGCTGGCGGTTTTTCTAGTATTGCTGGCGCTGATTCCGTTCGCTGGCGACATTTACACAATGCTGGCTACCCCGCTGATTAGCCGCCTGCCTGAGGGGTCGCAAATGATCGCGATCGACCTAGCCGCGCCCTTCTTTACGCCGCTCAAACTGGCCCTCTTTGTCGCCGTGGTGATCACCGCGCCGCTGATCCTCTATCAGATCTGGGCCTTTGTCGCTCCGGGGCTCTACAAGCGCGAGCAAAAGCTGGCAATCCCGCTGCTGGTATCAAGCACGCTGTTGTTTTACCTCGGCTGTGCTTTCGCCTATTTCTTGGTGCTGCCGGTGGTCATCGCCTTTCTCAGCTCGGTTACGCCAGACGGCGTATCTATGATGACCGACATGTCTCGCTATCTGGACTTCGTGGTCATGCTGTTCTTGTCCTTCGGCGTGGCCTTCGAGGTGCCTGTAGCAACCGTGATTTTGGTCGCGCTGGACTGGGTGGATCTGCAAACACTGCGGCAAAGTCGCCGCTACTTCATGGTGGGCGCATTCATTGTTGCCGCCATCGTTACCCCGCCAGACGTGGTCAGCCAAATCATGCTGGCTATTCCCATGTGCTTGCTGTTCGAAGTGGGTCTGCTCGCTTCGGCCGTGCTGGTGCGCAAGCGTGCAGAGGAAGACAAAGCCGAGAGCGCCGAAGAGACCTAACCCGGATATTTCATGAACTCGCTCCCTAACTACACCACCCCGGCCGCTGCCAGTCCGCCCCATCACCGGGCGCCGGCTGACAGGCGCTGCGTTGAACCTGCTCCATGCTTCGCCGCATCGGGTTGTCGCTGACCCAGCGGCCCACTTCGTTGGGCACATTGAGCACCGGCATCGGACTGATGCCGATGCTCATGCCCAAAAACTTCACCGAAAGCTCTTCTTCCTCCGCATCATCTGGCGGCAGCATCACTAGCGGCGTTTCGCCGTAGTCATCAAAAGGTAGCGCCGGCAGCGGCGTGTCGTAGGGCCAGGGCGAGCGCTCGGCGGCCGCTTTCGCGGCGATGTGCTCTCGTGCGGCCAACTCCAGCTCTTCTTGCCAGGGCGACCCCGATTCGCGCCAGCGCGACTGGCTGAAGGGGTCTTCTGGCGCCGGCTTGACGGGCCGACTGGCGACCTGGCTACGCACCGTCGCCGGTGCCTGAGCCTTTGCAGATGAGCGAGTGGCGGCACTTACAGCCCCAGGTTGCGTTTGCGCTGACTGGCCAGTGCTGGCCGTGGTGCGTGCCTCCTCGACCGGCTTGGGCAGCCGATCAAGCAGCGGATAAAGACGCACATTGAGCCGCGCCAGACTGCCGTTGTACTCACGCCCAGGAGCCGGGCTTTCGCCTAGCCAAATCAATAGCAAACCCAGATGGGCGCCTATCGTGATGGCCATAGCAATCACTACCGACGGCCTCAATCGGGTCGATTGTGCACGCCAAGGCCTGTTCTGCCGCTCCATAACCACTGATCCCATCGCAATGGGTTCAGACCATGAACGTTTGAGGCTGAATCGGTGCCGACCGCATCGACGCAATTCTCCAGCCCCGCCGTCGAAAAATCGGGGAGTTTGCGAAAGCGTTATTAAACCATTGTATTCAAATAAAACTTTTGCAAAACGGCGGTGCCGGCACGCGCTTTTCAGGTGTTGGAACTGAATGCAGCCTGATTTTCCTCAAGCGGCAAATACGCCGCCGCCGTGTCGAAGCTTGTCAATGTCAGCGGTATTTTTCATCGCTAGGTATAGATTGCGGATTCGCTTTGATCCAGAATCGGGGCGACCCCGATCTTTACGATAATTTAAGGAGAACCACATGCAGACCCTGAGCAAAGCAGTTCTGCTGGCCATGATGGCAACCGCATTCGCCGCACCAGTGTGCGCCGTAGAAGCGGAGGATGGGGCATTTAGTGCGAACATCGGATTCGTGTCCGACTACACCTTCCGCGGCGCCTCGCAAACCAATGAAGATCCAGCCTTACAGGGTGGCTTGGACTACGGTTGGGCCAACGGCCTATACGTCGGTACTTGGGCCTCCAACGTCGATTTTGCGCCGAATGACGGTGCCAACTTCGAGATCGATACCTACGTCGGCTGGGGGACTGCTCTAAACGACACACTAGCCCTGGACCTGCAGTTTGTACGCTATTGGTATCCGGGTGCGGACGTCGATTATGAGTACAACGAACTGCTCGCCAGTTTGACCGTTGCCGAGGCCGTCACTTTTACCTTGGGTTACTCCAACGACGTCTTCGCCAGCGATGAAACCGGCCTCTACTACGCGGTTTCCGGCAGCTACGGCCTGCCGTGGTACGAGATGAGCCTCAACGGCAGCGTCGGTTACTACGATCTGGACGACGCTCTGGGCGAAAGCGTTACCGACTTCAGCTTCGGCCTGTCCAAGGCATTTGGTCCGCTGGACGGATCGATTACTTACGTCGACACCGACAGCGCCGGTGATCGAGTCTATGGCGACAACGGCGGTAGCCGAGTTGTTTTGGGCCTCCTCCTGGGGCTGTAGTTTAGATTCAACCTGTGTTTCAGCAAAGGCCCGGCAAGTCCGGGCCTTTGCTTTTTATAGAAGGGCTGAGAGCTGAGGAAAGGCGACATCCCGAGCGAAACACCCGGCAAGAAGGGCCCTTCAGCGCGCTTCGTAGGGTGGGCAAAGCGGAGCGTGCCCGCCGTTGCGCTGACTCGGCCGAAAACTGGACGCCCTGCGCTAACCCGCTAGCGGCACCTTCAGCTCGATCCAAATCGTCAGCGCATGCGCCAGCAAACGCCCATCGTTTCCATACAGCGCAGAAGCCGAACCGTGCTTGCGGCCGTCGCTCCCGGTAGACCAGGCCATTAGCACGCAATCCTCGTCGACCGCAGGCAACGACTGGATTTGCGCCGTCATTCGCCCAAGCAACGCCGGCAAACCGGGCCGCCCCAGCGCAAAATAGCTCGGACAATCCAGCGCAGCCCAAACCATGATCGGCGCAACCTTGCCATGCTCATCAGCCAAGCTAGCGTCCGGTCGCCACGGCGACGCGTAGCTTTCTTCACCTTCTACAGTGCCGGCAAACACCCGCAAACCGTCGCCGACCGATCGTTGCGGTCCGCAAACAAAACAGCCGGGATAGGGATGGTGCTGATGGCCGACAAAGTTGGCCGCCGCCCTTTCGGCAGCCGCCGCACCACAGCTACAGGGCAACTCCAGCGCGGGCATAGAGACCAGCTTACCCTCCGCAACCAGCTGTGTGCCGTCGAGCAACTGAGCGGCTCCACCACTGCGCTGCAGCTGCAGTTCCTTATCCAGCGGTGGCGGTGCCTTCAGCGTCACTGCAACCGTTTGGTCGGTCAGATAGCCGAATGCGCCAGCCACCAGCCCGGAGCAGTAGCCGCCGTTGGCGGACTGGTCCGGGCCGCGGAAGCGGTGGGGGATCTGCACGGCTTGGATTTCATTGATCGACATCGGCTTCTAGCTCCGACTAAACCACCCATTATGGTGGAGGGCGGTCGCCACTACACCTTACCGTGCAAGCACCGGCGTCCCACTGGTTCGGACTAGTTGGTCGCGGCCCTCAAGCAGAATTCTAAGAATTCTCAGGGAGCGGACACGGAGTAC